>JBGUUN010000367.1:0-3794 GCA_045133555.1 Oscillospiraceae bacterium | reverse complement strand
GCAGTATATTCGAAAGAGGAATATAAGCAGTATTTAGATCACTATCTGGGAAGAAGGTCAAAGGATTATAAGATTGAGATGATGGTGCCGTATGTTCAAGCGAGAAAAATCACCGATCCCGAGACAACATTTGAGGAGCTGGCGCAGCTTGGAGAAGGCTGGGTCAGTCGGGTGGTTGAGGATGGTGTGGTACAGGGTATTGGTCTGTATCGTCCCAATACCCTTGCCGGTTTTCGCGGATATCGTCCGGAGTGGCTGATGATCGATGATACCGAGGCCGATCGTATGAATACCTTACTGGAACGGTACGGTGAGGATATCGTCTTTTTCTCCGATTGCTATACCGATTTCGTGGCGCTGGATGGGGAAGTTCCGATGGTATATGAGATGAAATATCTGCTGGAACAGGGTGAACAGCCGGTCGGTGAGATATCGCCGGACTGCATGACCCTTGCCGATTTTGTCTATTGTGCTTCGGCAGAGAATGTCCATTGGAACGAGGGACATATTCGCCGCGGAGATGGAACCGGAAACTACGATCGGTCGGATCTGCGTTATGCCGCATTTTACTGGAAATACGGCGGGAAGTATCTGGATCTTGAGGCGAGTTCCGCACAGGTCTATACCGTGGTTGCCATCGTGATCGTGGGGATTGCCGGTATTGTTTGGCTTGTAAAGCATCGGAAGAAACGAAAGGGTAAAAGATAATACAAGAAAACGACTCCTTCCGCATAAAGCGGAGGGAGTCGTTGCGTTTATTCGATTCGTTTGAGCAGGAACCAATCGGTCTGATAATTCAATTCGGTCAAATTCCATCGCTCCATTTGGTAGATGCGGGTGGAGAAAAACGGCATTGGGTCTACCCATCCGTCTGAATCCCGCAGAAGCTCGGGCGGGATCGGATATTTCTTGTCCAGCTCGACCACAAGCGGACAAACGGCTGTGTAGCGGTATTTGTCGCATTGGGTATCCCATTCCAATCTGCCGATCAAAAATGCTTTCAGATAAAGCTCGTAGTGTCTCATGAGGCTTTCATCAGAACAGTTTTCTGAACTGCTCGCAGTAGTACTGGACGTTCTCCCATTTCGCTTCCGGCGGTAAGCGGTGATCCGGACACGGAACATAGCCGCCGAGCTCGATGAGCGGTTTTAATCGCTCCAGCTCCTTGTCGATTGCCGCATAGTCTAACGCAAAGACACGTTTGTCCATGCCGCCGATGCCGCGTAAGCCTTTGCCGTACTGTTCTCTCCACGGTGCGATGGAGGCATTCCAGGTACCGACTTCGATCGGGAACATGGTGTTGACACCGTTTTCATACCAGATCGGAACCAGTTTGTCGATGCAGCCGTCGCAGTCGAGCGATACGATGTCACAGCCGTAGGATGCAAGCAGGTCGGTGATGCGTTTGTAGTGCGGACCGACGTATTCGCGGAATACATCCGGATTGACTAGCGGACCGTTCTTGAAGCAGATATCCTCCCAGAAATGCGCATAGTCCGGACGCAGTCCCATTTCAAGAATGCGTTTGCAGTTGTCGTAGCTGATGGCAGCTAAGGTATCAATGACCTCGACATATAAATCCTCATCGTCTGCATACAGGTAAGCAAGGTTCTCGACACCCAGCAGATCACGTACGGTACCGTAGTAGCTGCCGACCATCAATCCGATAGGAATGTCCCATTTGTCCTGCTCGGCGATGACCTTCTCTATATACTCTTTGTTGACACGCTCTGCGGAAAGCTGTAATTTCGGTAAGTAGAGCTTCTCCCATGCTTCGCGGTCTTCTAACAGTGTTCCGACCGTCATCGGGATCGAAGATACACCTTTTTTACCGCGTTCGATCAAGCCGCTGCCGCTCTGATAGATATAGCTGCCGTCCGGGAATTCTTCCAAAACCTTGTGCTCAAAGCTCGGGAATAAGCCGTTTGCAGAGCCGATATGGGAGCTGATGCAGAAGTCAAAGCCCAGACGTTTGTTCATCTCGACGTCGGTTGCATTGCCGTCGCCGTAGGTCATGCGCTCTTCTTTGGTGATATGACCTTCCTGCATCCATTTTTCAAGCAGCTCGTCCCAGTAGCCGAAATGTACCACCGGCATACGGTCGTAGTTCTCATAGTGCATGATCGCATTGAAGCGCTCTCTGTTATTCATAATAAATCCTCCATTTTATTTACTTACGGTATAATTGATTGAAAAATATACCATTATTCGACTTATTTTACGGTATACCAGACAAAATCATTGGCCGGCAGGGTGACCTTTAACTCGATGGAGCAGTCACGTTTGAGCTGACATTCGATCGGGTCACGGTCGAATGCGGAAAGGATCGCGGTATCGGTCAGACCCGTATAGTAAAGCGGGACGCGCACGGTACGTGTGATCGGGTAGGAAAGCGGGTTAAACAGCACCAGCATACCTTTTTCGTCAAGGGTCGGATTGACGTGCAGATAGCCGTCGTAATCTCTGCCGTCCGGTCGGCGCAATGCGATGATCGGGCTTTCAAAGATGGCACGGTGTGCTTTGTAGGTATCGATGCAATCCTTGACCATGGCAAGGGTTTGCGCGGTATCATAGATGCGTTTTCCGCGATAGGAAGCCTGTACGCCTGCCATAAGGTTATTGCACAGCATGATGCGGTAATGATCCAGATGCTCGCAAAGCGGCTCGATGGTGGCTGCAGCACCGCCGCCGTGATATTCGGTCAGCGGGACAAACATCCATCCCATGGTCGGCAGTTTATCGTGGGTACCGTCACAGATGTTTTGACGGGCGATGATCTGCTGCTGTTCACGCGGCAGCGACCAGTTGACTTCCTTGTAGCCCATGCAGCATTTGGTATTGCCGGCAAGATAATAGAAATCCGGTACGGTCAGGTAGGTACCGCGGCTGCGGCACCAGTGATATAACTCGGTGATCGCTTCCAGTTGGGTGTAAAGCGAATCCTCGTAACATTCATGTCCCGGATGAACGGTGGATGCACAGGTGTCGCCCGGATAGGAGCCGTCATGTTCCAGTACATCAAATCCGGTCTGCTCGATGAAGGTCTTGAGATTCTTTAAGTAATTTTCTCCCCAGACACTGCCAAGGCACGGCGAGTGACCGAAGGTGATATTGTCGCTGATGACGTCGTTTTCATCGTCGATATGGCGGGATGCAAGCAGCGAATAGCCGCCGATCTCAATGCCGTTTTGATGCGCATAGTCAACGATGCGTTTCCATTTGGCAATGTTTTCTTCGGATGCATCTTCCATACTCAGATCACTTCCGAACGATACGATGATCATCTCAAAGCCGGAAGCCACACATTGATCCACAGCTTCCCGCAGCTCTTGCTCATCCGCCGAGATGATGTGAACATAGATCGGGTTTTCGGTGGTCCAAGGGGCGATCGTTTGATAGAAACGTGCGATCTGTAAAGTACGGCGGGTACGTTCCGGTTCATCAAACAGCATCAGATAGGCGATATAGCTTTCAAAGCTTTCGCCGTCTTTAAGACGCTTATGCGGGCCGAGCTTCGGTTTGGAGATGAGCTGACACAGAGAAAGACAGTTGTAGTCTACCTGCGAGGTGTATTCCGGGTCCAAATGGAATCCGAAGGTCGGGGTATACTGATTCTCGATGCTCGAGGAGAAAAAGATATTGCGCTCAGCCTGGGTCAGTTTGGAAGCGGTGGATTCGCGGTTGGAATCGTGCTCGGTGAGTGCTAGGATCTCGGCCTCGAATTCGTTTAATAAGATCTCTTTGCCGCTGTGATTGACAAGGGTAAAGGATTTTCCGACGGCCGGAAGACCGTC
>JBGUUN010000366.1:0-3368 GCA_045133555.1 Oscillospiraceae bacterium | reverse complement strand
AAGCAGTCATACTGATATCCGATCATCTCGATGAGCAGGGTGTTGATGCCGTTTGGTGCAAGCAGTTCTTCAATGATGCGTGCAAGTGCGTCGGCACTCTCGTGGGTGGATACGCGGGAGTGGAAGCCGACAAAGGTTCTTTCTTTATCAAAAGCCATGATGTTTTCCTTTGCAGTAAAGTGTAATGTGAAAAGTGAAAAGAAGGAAGAAACGCTGCGCGTTTCCATACGGAAAAATCGTAGACATTTCTTCCTTCATTTTGTTTTTGAGTTTCCTTAAGTTAAATTCAGCTTATTCGAAAAGCAAAAAGACAGATCAGCAATGTTTTATAGCTTACAGTGCGGGGTAAGAGGTATTATACCGCCAGATAATAGCGAGCTATGCTCGCGGCTTGGTGCGGCGTAGAAACTTCCCGCGCTATTAATATACTTTGCGGAATTTAGCGCAGGAGTCAGCCATAACTGCGATGACCTGGCCGATTCTGCCGCTGTCCATGATCTTCGGATCATAGTCTTTGCCGGCTTTGAAGCCTTCGATCAGGCGCTCTGCGGACTCCATATCCATCTGGCCCCAGTGGGTGAATAATACACCGCCGAGTTTGCCCGGCCATTTGTATTTGCGGCTTAAGAACAGGTCTTCCATGCAGTAGCCCCAGAAGTGTTTGCACTGCTCTAAATCAGCACCGAAGGACGGAACATCGAAGAAGCCGCCTTTGATGAACTGCTCGGTGGAGTAGTAGCCGTGGTCATGCAGGTCATAATGCCAGTCGCAGATGATGATGTCACGGGTGATCTCTTCCATATCGAATGCTTTGTACATACCGAAACGGTCAGCTTCCCACATCTGCATGCCCAGTTTCTTGCAGTCTAAGAGTCTGTCGCCCCAGATCATCATATCAACGCCTTTTTCAGCTAAATGATCGTGCAGGATCTTAACGGTACGAGCGTACAGCATTGCTTTGTCTTTACCTGCGCAGCGCGGGCAGCAGTCTTCGCCGATATCGAATACTTCGTCTAAACCAACGTGTAAAGCCTCTGCCTCGAATACTTCGATCAGCTCGTCGATCATCGGGAATACGTAATCATAGATGTCATCATTGGATGCGCACCAATGCTGGCAGTAGATGTCCGGCCATCTTGCATCGTCCGGGATGTGCGGAGTTTCCATAAATTCCGGATGCGCTTTATAAAGCGGCCACGGTTTGCCGTTGAAGTCGGACTGATGAGATAAGCACTGGAACAGCGGAACCGGACGGATACCGTATTTTTTGCATGCTTCTTTAACTCTTAATGCGTCCTCTTTATCGAATACGCCGTTGGAGAATTCCGGGAAGCACTCGTATTTGTAGCCCGGGTTGAACTCAAGGATCAAGGTATTGATGCCTTTCGGAGCCAGGACTTCTTCGATGACACGGATGATAGCATCGGCGCCTTCTTTTTTACCGATTCTGGTGTGGAAGCCTAACATAGGAATGTCGCGATTGAAACTCATAATGATTTCCCCCTGAAAAATAATTTATATTGCTTCGGACAGGCATATCCGTCCGGCATGGACATAGGATATCAAAAAGGGTCATTTCGGTAAGGATTCCGTTTGCCGTCACAGAAATATTATGAAACGGCGTGATTTCTTATCGAAATATCACAACCCATCCATTCTTATTATACAGCGAAAATCTTGGAAATTCAATAGTTAAAGCCGGAATTTTTTGGTTTTTCTTATCATTCTTTTGTTGTATTTTACAGAATTGAAAAGCGTTTTGAAAAGCGGTGGAATATTTTTTTGTAAATATGCTGTTTCGAGAGGTAAAAATGCAGGAATCTGCGTCTAAAAATGCAAATTTTTGTAAACAAATACGGAAAACACTTGATTTTTGTTTTGGAAAGTGCTACAATACATGACATATTACGGTACGAGAAGTACCGCACGGCGGCTTTGAGAGCGCCGCAGCAAAAGGAGGAGTTATACTATGGCAATTACCAATGCATATTTGCAGCAGGTTTATGCAGATGTTTGTGACAGAAACCCGAACGAGAAAGAGTTCTTACAGGCTGTTTACGAAGTTTTAGAGTCGATCGAGCCGGTCGTTGAGAAAAGAGAAGACATCGTAAAAGCAAACGTTGTCGGCCGTATGGTTGAGCCGGAGCGTTTCATTCAGTTCAGAGTTTCCTGGGTTGACGATGCAGGCAAAGTACAGGTAAACCGCGGTTACCGCGTACAGTTCAACTCTGCAATCGGTCCGTACAAAGGCGGCTTACGTTTCCATCCGTCCGTTAACGCATCCATCATCAAATTCTTAGGCTTCGAGCAGACCTTCAAAAACAGCTTGACCAGCCTTCCGATGGGCGGCGGCAAAGGTGGTTCCGACTTCGACCCGAGAGGCAAATCCGACGGTGAGATCATGCGTTTCTGCCAGAGCTTCATGACCGAGCTTGCAAAACACATCGGTGCGGATACCGACGTACCGGCAGGCGATATCGGTGTAGGCGCTCGTGAGATCGGCTATCTGTTCGGTCAGTACAAACGTCTGCGCAACGAGTTTACCGGCGTTCTGACCGGTAAAGGCTTATCCTACGGCGGTTCTCTGATCCGTCCGGAGGCTACCGGTTTCGGTGCTGTTTACTACACCGCTGAGATGCTCAAATCCTTCGGCGAGAGCATCGAGGGCAAAACCTTTGCAGTTTCCGGTTTCGGTAACGTTGCATGGGGTACCGTTAAGAAAATCACCGAGCTGGGCGGTAAAGTTGTTACCATTTCCGGTCCGGACGGCTACATCTACGATGAAGACGGCGTAAACACCGAGGAGAAGATCAACTTCATGCTCCAGATGCGTGCTTCCGGCCGTGACAAAGTTAAAGATTACGCTGATAAATTCGGTGTACCGTACTTTGAAGGCGAGAAACCGTGGGGCGTGAAAGCTGACATCTTAATGCCGTGTGCAACCCAGAACGAGGTTGGCGTAGCAGATGCAGAGAAGATCGTTGCTAACGGCGTGAAATACTACGTTGAGGTTTCCAACATGCCGACCACCAATGAGGCAGTTGCATACTTAAAAGCAAACGGCGTAGTTGTTGCTCCGTCCAAAGCAGTTAACGCAGGCGGCGTTGCTGTTTCCGGTCTGGAGATGAGCCAGAACTCCATGAGATACGGCTGGACCGCTGAAGAAGTTGATGCAAAACTGCATCAGATCATGGTCAACATCTACAAGAGCTCCTACGAGGCTGCAAAAGCATACGGCATGGAAGGCAACCTGGTTGCAGGTGCTAACATCGCAGGCTTCTTGAAAGTTGCGGATGCTATGATCGCTCAGGGCGTTGCTTACTAATTAAAACCTTACATAAAGAAAGAACGGATCACAAGGATCCGTT
>JBGUUN010000365.1:0-2452 GCA_045133555.1 Oscillospiraceae bacterium | reverse complement strand
CATTGAAAACCAAAAGACTTTATGTTATAATCGACTTAGAACGTGTGATGAAACGAGCGTTTTTGTCGCACCATTGACCGGAAAAATCCCATAGAATCCAATTGATCCAAAGGAGGATATTTTATGCGTATTACATTTTCCAAAAATAATACCGTCGGCAAAGCCGATCCGATGCTCTACGGTCACTTTTTAGAACACTTCCACCGTCAGGTCTACGGCGGCGTGTACGATCCGACCTCGAAATTTGCAGATGAACAGGGCTTCCGCACCGACGTTCTCGAAGCATTGAAACGCATCAAGACCCCGATCATCCGCTGGCCGGGCGGCTGCTATGTCTCCGCATATGACTGGGAAGCGGGCGTTACCAATCCGCGTGTTGCGACCTTTGATAAGGCTTGGCGCGTGGAGGAATCCAACGAATTCGGCACCGATGAATTTGTTGATCTCTGCAAAAAAATCGGCTGTGAACCGTATATCTGCACCAACGCCGGCACCGAAGGCGCGGAGGATATGAGCAACTGGGTCGAATACTGTAACTTAAAAAACATGGGCCGCTATGCCAAAAAACGCATCGCCAACGGCTATGAACAGCCGCACGCGGTCAAATTCTGGAGCATCGGCAACGAAAACTGGGGCGACCATGAGATCGGCGCAAAGGATGCCGAGGAATGGAGCAAACTGGTACACGAATCCGCCAAAATGATGCTGCGCGTTGACCCGACCCTTGAGCTCTCCGCCGCATCCATCGACAACCTCGACTGGAATATGAATCTGCTGCGCAACAACGGCAAGTTCCTCGACTGGATCTCGATCCACACCTATGCCACCTGGTGCGATGACGGCAAGACCTTCCCGCCGTATTCCAACCTGGTATTCCACGCCGACAACGATGTGCAGGAGACTATCGACCGTGTCCGCGCCTACCTCACCGCCTGCGGTCTGGAGAAACAGATCAAGATCGCATACGATGAATGGAATCTGCGCGGCTGGTATCATCCGAATAACATGGGCTTTGACCGTCCGGTCGAGCGTCATGCGGACGAGAAATTCTATGAGGAGATGGTCATCGGTCCGCGTAACAACAACGATGTCAACAGCAGCTACACCATGGTGGATGCGGTCTTTACCGCTTGCTTCTTAAACACCTGTCTGCGCAACTGCGATATCGTCGGCATGGCTTGCTTCTCGCCGGTGGTCAACACCCGCGGTGCGATCTTCACCTATGAGGACGGCATCGTTCTGCGTCCGCAGTATTTCGTATTCGAACTGTATGCAAACTTGATGAAGGATACCGTATTGCAGACCTGGAACGAGGATGTTCCGACCATGACCGGCATCGATGGCTTCAACAAAGAAAATACCATCGATACCGTAGATATCGTGATCACCAAGGACGATAACGGTTATGCAGTCGGAGCCGTCAATAAGGATGATAAGAACGCACAGACCGTCGATCTGCGTATGCTGGACGATTCCGTTTCCGAAATGCGCATCCATACCGTCAACGGTCCGTCCGGTGACTCCTATAACGATATCGACCGCACCGAGGTCGGCATCACCGTATCCGAATGGATGCCGTATACCGGAAGTATCACCCTTGACCCGCACTCTGTTAATGTCATCGAAATGCGTTGATTCACATCATATCATAAAAAGGTGCTTTGTTTTTACAAAGCACCTTTTCTTTTATTCCGCAGTAATATGAATGATCGGACGGATCGCACGTGCCGGCTTTTATACATTTCTTCATCGGACAGCTCCCTTAACCCAACAAAACATCGGTAACCAGCATCACACAAAATCCCACAAGCAGTGCATAGGTCGCACCGCGTTCGCTGCCGTGTGCATGGGTCTCCGGGATCATCTCATCGCTGATGACGTATAACATCGTACCGCCCGCAAATGCCAGTGCAAACGGTAAGATCACAGTGGAAACGCTGACCGCAAAATAGCCGATCAGAGTACCGACCACCTCGACCAGACCCGTACCCATTGCGCAGATAAAGGTCTTTTTCGGAGAAACGCCCGCAGCCAGCATCGGTCCGATGATGACCATACCCTCCGGGATATTCTGCAGCGCGATACCGCCCGCAATGACCAACGCCTGCGATACATCGCCCGAGCCGAAACCGACACCGGCGGCAATACCCTCCGGCAGGTTATGGATCGCGATTGCCATAACAAACAGTAAGATCTTGCTCAAATTTGCATTCTGATGCGATTCGATATCCGGACCGACCAGCTTATGCAGATGCGGCACCAGCTTATCGATCAGGCTAAGACACAGCGCACCGGCAAAAATGCCCGCAACGGTGACCGGAATGCCCCATTTTCCGCCGTATTCGACCGACGGCAAAATCAAACCGAGCACCGCAGCCGCCAGCATAACACCCGCTGCAAAGGATAAAACGATATCCGAGAATTTATGCGAAATTTTTTTGAAAGCAAAGCC
>JBGUUN010000364.1:0-1743 GCA_045133555.1 Oscillospiraceae bacterium | reverse complement strand
AGAAAGGGGTGAGTCCAATGCGGATGGCTATAAAAAGACTTTTGTGCGGTCTGTTGGTTTTATGTTTGGCATTGAGTTTTGTCGGCTGTGAGAATCGAAAAGAAACAGCAATTCAGAACATTACAAGCATGATTCAGGCAGCTTATACAGCTCCGGATGCGATCTTATTGGATAACAGACCTGTCGTTGCTGTTAGTACCGGGGAGGTTGTTTCAGGAGATAAAGAGAGTTTTAGCGAAAGAATCAGAGAACTGTACGGTAAATATTGTGAAAACAATTATGTTGAGAGTCTGATGGCTAACGATATCATGATGGCTCATCTTTACTGTGAAAGCAGTGGGATGATTTGCACGGTTGATTCTGTCATAGTTACCCCAAATGAAGATAGTTATCAATTTGAGGCAACGCTTCATTACGGGTTAGAGAGCGCAGATGAGAATGATTTGGTGATTCACGGCCATGCGCAGACCAACCAAGAGGGACAGATCACCTTTTTTAAGCTGTACGATTCGTCATTTTCAGCGATGAAACAGGCGTTGATGCAATAACCAAGTAAAAGGGAGAGTTTTGAGCTCTCCCTTTTCTATTTGCTTTTTTTCCCGATCCGGTGTATAATAAAAGTAAAGACAAGGAGGGGAAATTTATGGGATTATTCGGAATCAAGGTGCCGAAACTTTGTTCGGACGAGAAAGCAAATGAATTATGCAAAAAAGCGTGGGAGCTTTACGATGCGGGCAAGTACGAAAAGGCTGTGGATATTTTCGCGCAGCTTGCAGAGCAGGACTATGCCAAAGCACAGAATGCAATGGGCATCTGCTGCAAAGAGGGCAGAGGTCTGCCGCAGAACACCGCAGGTGCGATCGAGTGGTTTACCAAGGCGGCAAAGCAGGAATACGGTGCGGCATACTACAACTTAGGTAAGCTGTATGAGGATGGCAAGCTGGTGTCCAGAGATGAGCAGAGGATCTTCTATTATTACAGCGAGGGTGCGGCACGCAAATATCCGAGCGCGCAGTATCGGGTCGGCTGCTGCTATGCAAACGGCATCGGTGTGATAAAAAATGAGCTGATGGCATTAAGCTTTTGGATCAGCGCATCGCTTGCGGGAAACAAAGATGCCGATCTGATGCTCAAAAAAGCGGTATTGGACGAGGCGTATGAGAAGCACGTCAAGGATTATCTCATCCCGTATTTCAAGCAGCGCCCGGAGAACGATACCATCGTTTATATGCTGTTAGGCTATTGCTATGAGCACGGCATCGGTGCCACGGAGAATGCGATCACCGCGCATACGATCTATCTGAAAGCGATCCTGGATTTAGACCGACTGTCCGCTGAGGAGAAAGCACTTGCCAAAACGGTCAAGCTGCGTTCGCAGATCATCAAGTAAGGAGAGGCTATGGACTTAAAAGAAGCGATGGTACGCCGCCACAGCGTGCGGCAGTACAAGGATATCCCGTTATCGGATGAGCTGATCGCAGCATTACAGCAGGAGATCGATGCGATCAACCGTGAGGCGGATCTGCATTTTCAGCTGGTGGTCAACGAGCCGAAGGCATTCGACAGCTTTATGGCGCATTACGGCCGATTTGAAGGGGTCAAAAACTACTTTGCCCTGGTGGGAAAAAGATGCGAAAACTTCGATGAGAAGATCGGATATTACGGCGAGCGTCTGGTGTTAAAAGCACAGCAGCTGGGGCTTTTCACCTGTTGGGTGGCGCTGACCTACAAAAAGCAGCCGGA
>JBGUUN010000363.1:0-2291 GCA_045133555.1 Oscillospiraceae bacterium | reverse complement strand
CGCTTTACAAAGCAGCAGGCGCGTGCTATATTTATTTGTATGCAGCGAAAAATGTTGTTTTCTCTGCTATTTTGTACTACGGAGAGGAATAAAAAATGATCTATTTTAACTGTGACTACACCGAAGGCTGTCATCAGAAAATTCTGGACCGCCTCGTCGAAACCAATATGATGCAGACTGTCGGCTACAGCGAGGACGAGATCTGCGATTCCGCAAGACGCAAGATTCGCGCAGCCTGCGGCAGAGAAGATATTGATGTACATTTCCTCGTCGGCGGCACACAGGCAAACGCCACCGTTATCGCTTCCATTCTTCGCCCGCATCAGGGTGCGCTGAGCGCAGAGACCGGACATATTCACGTACACGAGACCGGTGCTGTAGAAGCTACAGGCCACAAGGTGCTTGCTCTGCCCGCTACGCCGGACGGCAAGATCAGCGCAGAGCAGGTTGAGGCAGCTTACACCGCACACGTAAACGATGCCGCTTTCGAGCATATCGTTCAGCCGAAGCTCGTTTACATTTCCCACCCGACAGAAAACGGTGGTCTGTACACAAAAGCAGAGCTTAAAGCACTGCGCGAAGCCTGCGACCGCTGCGGCTTTTACCTTTTCCTCGACGGCGCACGTCTCGGCTACGGTCTTGCCGCTCCTTCCACAGATGTAACACTGCACGACCTGTGCGAGACCTGTGATGTTTTCTATATCGGCGGCACAAAGTGCGGCGCACTGCTCGGCGAAGCCGTTGTCATTACAAATCCGGCACTCAAGACCGATTTCCGTTACCACATCAAACAGCGCGGCGGTATGCTGGCAAAAGGCCGTCTGCTCGGTATTCAGTTTGACACCCTGTTTACAGATGATCTCTATATCGATATCTGCAAAAAAGCCGTTACACAGGCATTCTGCATTGCAGATGCATGCAAGAAGGCCGGCTGCGAGTTCTTTGCAGACTCCCCGACAAATCAGCAGTTCCCGATTTTCCCGAACACCGCACTCAAAAAGCTCAGCGAAAAGTACACTTATTCCACATGGGCACTCGTAAGCGATACACACACAGCCATCCGCTTTGCAACAAGCTGGGCAACAAAGGACGAGAACGTTGAGGCTCTGTGTGCAGATATCGCCGCGGTAATGGCAGAAATTTAATCTCTCGCAGAAAGGAAACCAACTATGGAAATGTTTAAGGAACTCACCCAGCTGCATGGCGTAAGCGGTTATGAAACCGCCGTTGCAGCATACATTCGCGAAAAGCTCGAAGGCAAAGCCGATGAGCTGATGACAGATCCGAACGGCAGCGTGATCGCGTTCTTCAAAGGCACCGGCGAAAACAAAAAGCGCATTCAGTTTGCCGCACACACTGATGAAATCGGTCTGCAGGTTATTAAAATCGAAGAAGACGGCCGTATCCTGTTCAAGGAACTCGGCACATGCTTCACTTTCACAACATACCAGAGCCGTGTACGCTTTAGAAACGGTACACTCGGCATTGTTTCCGCAACCGTACAGCCGGATAAGCTCAGCATGAGCGGCCCGGGCAAATACGCTCCCTGCTACATCGATATCGGCCTTTCCTCCGGAGAAGAAGTACGCAAGCTTGTTGATATCGGCGACGTTGCCGTATTTGAAGGCCCGTACGAGGAGCTTTCCGGTCCGTACGTAACCGCTAAGGCGATTGACGACCGTGTAGGCTGCTACATGCAGCTTAAAGCTATGGAAAAGATCGGTTACAAGCCGAAGAACGATGTTTATCTCACCTTTACCGTACAGGAAGAAGTCGGCACACGCGGCGGACGTGTTACCGCACAGCGTATTCTCCCCGACATCGGCGTAGCTGTTGATGTTACCCCTGCAGCCGATCGCCCGGGCGATTTCCCCGGCAGCAACACACTCGGCAAGGGTACAGCGATCAAGATTTCCGACACCTGCTCGATCAGCGATGAATATCTCGTAAACAAATCCATCGAGCTGTGCAAGGCAAACGATATCCGTTACCAGAAGGATGTCATCTGCATCGGCGGTACGGATGCCGGCGAAATGAACCTTGTCGGCGGCGGCGTTAAAACCATCGGTTTCTCCGTTGTCACCCGTTACACCCACGGCCCGCATGCGATCGTAAACACCGATGATATCAGCGCAACAGTCGATCTCATCGCAGAATTTATGAATGCAGATTTTGAATTCTGATTTCTAAAAAAAGCAGGACCTTGAGACTGTCGAAAAAGTATTTTCTCCAGTCTCAAAGTATTTCATTCTTTTTACGAAAGCATGAAATACTACTGATTTATACGCGAA
>JBGUUN010000362.1:0-1616 GCA_045133555.1 Oscillospiraceae bacterium | reverse complement strand
ACGCCGGACCCGGAAAAGGTGATCGCGGCTGCCGCAAAACTTTGCTATTCCAACAGTACCATTGAAACACTTTACGATAAACAGACCCCGGATGCCGTGGAAAAATTCCTCAATATGCTTGCCGAGATCGGCCATGAAAGCCCGATCGAGCATTGCAGCTTTACCTTCGGTATCGAGGGCGTATCCCGTGCGCTTTTGGCGCAGATCACCCGTCACCGCATCGCATCCTTCTCGGTACAGAGCCAGCGCTATGTTATGGAGAAGAATTTTACCTTCGTTACTCCGCCGGAGATCGCGGCGAATGAGGAGGCATCCGCTATTTTCCAAAAGAGCATGGATGATGCGATCGAAAGTTACCGCAAACTGACCGATATCTTAAAAGCAAAACATAAAAAGACCTTCCTGGATGCGGGTGTTGAGGAGAAGGAAGCAGACAGAAAAGCAGAGAAAATGGCGATCGAGGATGCAAGATTCGTTTTACCGAATGCTGCGGATACCCAGATGATCGTTACCATGAACGCAAGAAGCTTAATGAACTTCTTCCATCATCGCTGCTGCAACCGTGCACAGTGGGAGATCCGTGCGGTGGCAGACGAGATGTTAAAGCTCTGTAAGGAAGTGGCACCGCATCTGTTTGCGTTTGCAGGTCCGTCCTGTGTCAAAGGCAAATGTCCGGAAGGTAAGATGACCTGCGGCAAGATGCGCCAGATGCAGGAAAAATATCTCGGAAAGTGAGAAGAATGTAACATGGCAGGAAAACTGATCGTGATCGACGGTCTGGACGGAAGCGGAAAATCCACCCAGATCGAGCGTGTCACCGAAATATTATCCAAAGAATATCGGGTAAAGACCATCTCTTTCCCGGATTATGCAAATGAATCCTCTGCGCTGGTGCGGATGTATTTGGGCGGTGCATTCGGTGATAAGCCGGATGATGTCAATGCCTACGCGGCATCGAGCTTCTATGCGGTGGATCGCTATGCAAGCTATAAACAGTTCTGGGAGCAGGACTATCAAGCGGATACCGTGATCTTAGCGGCACGCTACACCACCTCCAATGCCATCCATCAGATGAGCAAACTGCCGAAAGAGGAGTGGGATGCGTATCTTGCCTGGCTGGCTTCGTATGAATACGATAAGCTCGGACTGCCAAGACCAAACGGTGTTATCTTCTTGAATATGAGCAAAGAGGCATCCGACCGTCTGCTGCTCAAACGCTACGGCGGTGATGAAAGCAAGAAGGATGTTCACGAAAGAGATCAGAAATATCAGTCCGACTGCAGAACGGCAGCCGAATATGCGGCAAAAAAAGACGGCTGGACACTGATCGAATGCTGTAAAGGTGAGGAGATCCTCCCGATCGAAACGATCACAGAAAAGATCTTAGAAGCGGTAGAAGGCTTCTTAAAATAAAGAAAGAGGGAAATGATATGGTATATGTATTTTTGGCACCGGGCTTTGAAACCATCGAAGCATTGACCCCGGTGGATTATCTGCGCAGAGCAAAGGTGGAAGTAAAGACCGTTGCGGTCACCGCAAGTGATGATAAAACCGTTGTAAGCTCCCATAACATTCCGGTGGTTGCGGATATCACCGAAAAAGAAGTGGATATGGCA
>JBGUUN010000361.1:0-4176 GCA_045133555.1 Oscillospiraceae bacterium | reverse complement strand
GGACTTGCCGCGTGCGCTGGTTCTTTCGTCCTCTTTGATATCGCCTGCTTTGGTCAATACAAGCTTGGTGAGGAACGGACCGACGATCTCATAGATCAATACGGCAAACAGCGTGATGTTGCGGACGATAGCACCGTCCGGGCCGAGTTCGACCGCTTTGATCGCCATACCGAGTGCAACACCTGCCTGCGGCAGTAAGGTGATACCGAGGTATTTGATGATCATCGGATCGGCTTTGGTTGCTTTTGCGCTGATATTCGCACCGTAGTATTTACCGATGGAACGGGATGCGATATATGCCAGACCGACGATAACAACCGCCAGGCTTGCGAATACCGATAAGTCAAGCTCCGCACCGCTGATAACGAAGAATAAGATCAGGATCGGAGCGGTCCATCTGTCTGCTCTGTCCATCAGCTCCTCGGAAACTTCGCAGAAGTTGCAGAATACCGAGCCGAGCATCATGCAGGCAAGCAGGGAAGAGAAACCGATATGTATGCCGCCGATCTCGAATTTTAAGCTGGAGAGTGCTACGGTGAGCATAACGAAGGTAACGGAAACCGCCATACGTTTGGAGCGGGAATCGAAGTATCTTTCGCAGAGGGTGAACAGTAAGCCCATGACCAGACCGAGCAAGAGCGAGAAAACGATCTCACATAACGGTTCGAGTATGATGGAAAGCGGGCTGACACCGGTGGAATTTAAAGTTTTTGCAATACCGAACGAGATCGCAAAGACGACCAGACCGACTGCGTCGTCGATCGCAACGACCGGCAGAAGGACATCGGTGACCGGACCTTTTGCCTTATACTGCTTAACGACCATTAAGGTTGCTGCCGGAGCGGTAGCGGTCGCAACGGAGCCGAGAACGATCGCTGCCGGAATGGAAAGAACGTTCGGCATAGCAAAATGCAGCGCGATCAAGGCGATATCAACTACCACGGTGGTGATCAATGCCTGGAAGATACCGATCAAAGTTGCCTGTTTACCGATCTTTTTGAGCTGTGCGATTCTGAATTCGTTACCCATGGAAAATGCGATGAAGCCGAGTGCCAGATCGCTGATGAGTCCGAATCCTTCGAGCTGTTCGGCAGAAATGCCAAGACCCGGGATGTCAAAGGCACCGAGTAAAAACGGTCCGATCAAAACGCCGGATACCAGATATGCGGTGACCGCAGGGAGTTTCACGAGCTTTGCAAGTCTGGACATCAGCAGACCGGCAAGCAATGCAATAGACAAGCTTAGAAAAATGCTTACGGTTTGAGACATGGGGAAATACACTTTCTTTCTTATGGATTTTTGATCATTCAGAGCACAAAACCGTGCGGTACGGCTCTTATTTACCGAATATATTATACTACTTTTTTCGAAAATGTCTACCCTTTTTCCTAAAAATAGGCGATATATTTATTTTCGGCGGGATGTTTGATTTGAGTTTGTAAAAAGTGGATTTATACAAAGAAGCAGCCGAATCAACACCTTGAAACAAAAACGCGGGATATGAAGATAAAAGCATCGGTTTTGGATAAAAAGTGTTGTAAAAGAACATCGGCTGTGCTATAATGAAGGCAACCGAGATCACGGCAATATAGGAGGAAAAAAAGATGAAATTAAATCTTCCGGAGACCAACGGCGGTTGGAAAAAATACGAGGGCAATCCGGTGCTTGGCAGCGCAGAGCTTGGTACCTGTTTTGATATTCTGGTGCTGGAAAGCGAAAACGGCTATGATATGCATTTCTCCTGGCGTCCGAAAAAGGCTT
This sequence comes from Oscillospiraceae bacterium, assembly GCA_045133555.1. Classification (GTDB taxonomy): domain Bacteria; phylum Bacillota; class Clostridia; order Oscillospirales; family Ruminococcaceae; genus JAHHTP01. The sequence continues at coordinate 2,415 of JBGUUN010000361.1, read as the reverse complement.
TGGCGGTTTGTCACAGCACCGACGGCATCAACTGGACCTATCCGGAGATCTATATGGAACACGATCCGGATTGCGGCTGGATGGATGACTTAAACCGCAACTGTGTACTCAAACGCGGCGATCAGTGGCATATGTGGTTTACCGGTCAGGCGCGCGGCTACAGCTTTATCGGATATGCGGTCAGCGATGACGGCATGAACTGGAAACGCGTCAGCGATCAGCCGGTTTTATACAGCGAGCGTCCGTATGAAGGTCCGAGCGTTATGAACCCGTATGTTATCTGGGATGAAAAACAGCAGCTTTACCGTATGTGGTATGCCGCAGGCGAACAGTATGAGCCGAATGTGCTGGCATATGCTACCAGTAAAGACGGTATTCATTGGGATAAATTGCCGGCGAACCCGATCTTCAACGGATTTAAGGATCAGGCGTACGAAAGCGACCGTGTCGGCGGCTGTCAGGTCGTGATAGCAGACGGCTGGCACTATATGTTCTACATCGGATATGAGGATATCGATACCGCACGCATCTGTGTGGCACGTTCTAAAAACGGCATCACCGGTTGGGAACGCAATCCGCACAGCCCAATCGTTTCGCCGACGGCAGGCGGTTGGGATGCAGATGCCTGCTACAAACCGTCGGTTATCCGCGATGAGAAAAATAACCGTTGGCTGTTATGGTATAACGGCCGCAAAGGCGGAGACGAATACATCGGCTTGGTGATCCACGAAGGTCTGGATCTCGGCTTTGATGACTGATTTTGTTTGATGAAAAAGCAGTCGGATCATAAGATCCGGCTGCTTTTTTCTTATCCATGGAAGCGTTTGGCGTATAATGGCGAAAACATTTCAATTCTTGGGAATGTAAGAATTTATTAACAAAAAATACATTGACTTGTCTGAAACTTCGTGCTATAATTGCTTTAACATTTCATCATGATAAAGTAATGAAGGAGATTGAATCATGAAAAAGTTTTTAGCATTTATTCTTTGTGCAGTCATGGTATTCGCTATGACCGCATGCCAGTCCGCAGACGGCGATCTTGCAGCAGTTAAGGATGCAGGTAAATTGGTTGTTGGTATGACCGACTATGCACCGATGAACTACAAAGACGAAAACGGCGAATGGACCGGTTTCGATACCGAGTTTGCACAGGCTTATGCTGAGAAGCTCGGCGTTGAGGTTGAGTTCATCATCATCGACTGGGACAACAAATATACCGAGCTTGAGGCGAAATCCATCGACTGCATCTGGAACGGTATGACCATTACCGAAGAAGGTAAGCTCAACGCTTCCATCTCCGATCCGTACGTTAAAAACGCACAGGTCGTTGTTATGGCAAATGACAAACTGGCTGATTACGCTGATACCGCAGCAATGAAAGACTTAAACTTTGCGGTTGAAAACGGTTCTGCAGGTGCGCAGGTTGCAGAAGCAGAAGGCTTTGCAAATGTTGTTGCAGTTTTGGATCAGGCTTCCGCACTGCTTGAAGTTGCTTCCGGCTCTGCTGATGCTTGCATCATCGACATCACCATGGCAAACGCTATGACCGGTGAGGGCACCAGCTATGCTGACTACGGCTATGCAGTAGAGCTGTCCACCGAGGAATACGGCGTTGCATTCCGCAAAGACTCCGATATGACCGCTGACTTCAATGCATTCATGGCAAAAGCTATGACCGACGGTACTCTGGATGCTCTGGCAGAAAAATATGAGCTGACCCTGGTTAAATAATCATTGCACAATCCAATAACGAAAACCATACCGGCAGAGCAGACCGCTCTGTCGGTATGTGTATGAAAGGACATATTATTTCCGATGTTTTTGAAGGTAACTCTTAGCTTACTCGAGGGATTCGGCAAGACGCTTGAGCTGTTTGGCGTAACACTCTTATTTGCTTTACCTCTCGGACTTATTTTCAGCTTTGCCTCTATGTCGAAGTTTAAGCCTTTGAAATGGCTGATGAAGGTTTTTATCTGGATCATTCGCGGTACACCGCTGATGCTGCAGCTGATCGTGATCTACTACGGTCCGGGTCTTTTGGGCTCCTGGGCTGACAAACAGCTTTTAAATAATCCCACTATGGATATCTTTGCGTCCGGTGCGGTGTTTGATGCGATCGAGGGTATCATCCTTCCGGTCATGACCTGGCTTTCGGGCTGGAGCGTATGGGACAGATTTTTTGCGGTATCGGTGGCATTTGTCATCAACTACGCCTGCTATTTTTCCGAAATCTACCGCGGCGGTATCGAGTCTATCAATTACGGTCAGTACGAAGCGGGACAGGTGCTTGGTATGACCAAAACGCAGGTATTCTTCCGTGTTGTTCTGCTGCAGGTGGTAAAACGCATCATTCCGCCGATGTCCAACGAGATCATTACGCTCGTTAAGGATACCTCGCTTGCCCGAATGATC
>JBGUUN010000360.1:0-1932 GCA_045133555.1 Oscillospiraceae bacterium | reverse complement strand
GGCAAGTACAATGGCGATCAGCGTTCCGGGCATGAACCAGATCGCAATCAGATTCATCGTGTTGACTTCGACGATGACGGACAGAATGAAAAAGCCGATCCAGATATACAGCATGTAATCAATCATTAGGGTATCTCCTTTCGGTCAGATTTATGCGCCGGGGAACTTGACAATCTTTGTAATTTTGGTTTCTTCTCCAATGGTTGTCAGCTCGAAGAGCAGGGGAAGAATGTCGGTCGGACGGATGTCGTCACGGAATGTACCGTTGTTCTGATAAATCTGGTACTTGACAACATAGTATCGGCGGACTTCGTTTGGCGAAACAATCGTATCCGCATCACTGCGATGTTCCACGGAAATGGAGTGAATCTTCTGCATGGTAAACTTCTCGGGGATCGGATAGGCGTTCTTTTCGCTGTAATCCTCGGAAATAAACTGTGGATAGGATGCGTAATCGCCGCGGATGACGCAGTTGAAATACTTCTGGAAAAAGACCAGACCCGCGCCGAAATAGGAGCCATCTTCGTCAAGCGCGACCTCTGTCGACTGTGCGCCGTCGATGTATTTGATATCGCGGTTCATTGCAAGATATGCCGGATCCTCAAAAATATCGGTTTCATAATCCGCCGGTGCAAACAGAATATCCAGCGGTTCATATCCCGATCCGCCGGAATAGAACGCAGTATAATAGTCGCCGTTGGCGGAAACCTCATAGATGACCGAGATCACGACGGACAGCAGCATGATACCGACGATCACAAGAAAGCCGAGCAGAATTTTTTTGCGCGGTGTCAGCGGCTTTTTTTGCTTTTTTGCGGTGTTTGTTTGTAATTGCAAGGTGTGATATCCTTTCAAAGATAAGAAAACAAAGAGGGACTGTCGTTTTGGCAGTCCCTCATCTGTATCGTATGTATTACAGAGCGATATATTTCTTCAGATTTTCGAGACCCCAGGAGATGCCGAGGAGGTTGTCTTCGCAGCCTTCAAATTCGAGAGAAACGAATCCGTCGTAGCCGTTCTTCTTCAGCGTCTGGATGCTCTGGCAGATGTGTGCGTCACCGTGACCGACGATCGTACCACGGAGGTAGTCACCTGCACGGGTCTGGAACCAGCCTGCACCGGGAGCGATTTCCATGCCGCTCTTCTTGAAGAAGTCCTTTGCATGGACGTGCTTTGCGTAGGGAGCCATGATTGCAACAGACTTCCAGGGATCTTCGTCTGCGCACATGAAGTTACCGAGGTCGACGAGAGCGCCGAAGTTCGGGTGAGCAACGGTGTTGATGAGCTTTTCAACGCGGTTTGCATCCTGGGAGAAGTAACCGTGGTTTTCGGTCATCGTGCCGACGCCCTTGGATTCTGCGTAGATTGCAACTTCGCGGATTGCTTCTGCCATGATCGGGAGGCAATCATCGTAGCCGATGTTGATCTTTCTGCCGCGGGGCTGGGAAGCGACGTCGTGACGCATATTTGCAACGCCGAGAGCAGCTGCCTTGTCAACGAGTGCCTTAACGCGTTCGATTTCAGCCTTGGTGTCGCCGCCGGAACCGTTGATGAAGTCCGCGCCAACGCAGAAGGATGCGCGTGCAAGACCCTTTTCAGCTGCATAAGCGCCGATCTTTTCGAGTTCGCAGAGTTCGACATTGGACCAACCGGATTCAACAAATTCGATGCCGTCAAAGCCCATTTCAGCAGCCTTGTCGATGACACCGTAGATGCCGAGAGATTCGACATACTTGCCGAAGCTGTAAGTGCTGACACATGTTTTCATGATAAAATACCGTTCCTTTCGATATTGAGTTCTATTGGAAGATGCAAATATGACCGCATCTTTCATTCACAATCATTGTACCATAAAAATTGCGGTTTGTAAAGAGATTTGGGAATATTTCTTTCATAAAAGGTTGGATAAACGGTTGATTGATGCGTATGATT
>JBGUUN010000359.1:0-5396 GCA_045133555.1 Oscillospiraceae bacterium | reverse complement strand
GTATCGACTTTGGAATATTTCTCGATAAAATCAATACGGGCGGTCCACTCTTCCATCATCTTCTTCATGATCGCATGCAGCAGCTCCGGATTATCGTACATATCGTAAAGGATCGGGGTAATGCCGCGCAGACGGGTGATGTAATCCCACGGTGCGCAGTAAATATAGTTGGAACCGGTCAGTTTTACCGGCATTGCATCGCCGAGCAGATCGGTATAGAAGTTCATGTTCTTCTCATCGATATCCGGACGCAGGGTAAACTGCGGCAGTACCATTTTTTCCAAAGCACTCTCATCCTGCAGCACATCCTCGTATTCATGAGAGATGATATGGTTGGTATCATCGGTACGGCGGATATCTTCGCGGACGATCAAACCGTTTGGCGTTTCATCGAATGCCATTCTGACACGCCAAAACGGATCAAAAAATCCGTCTACATCGAAATACTTAATACGGTACAAACGAACACGCAGATCATATTCTACGGCTCTTGCCTGCTCATCTTCACAGCAGCAGGTCAATGCATCCTCATAGTTCATCTGATACCACGGAATTTCCTCGATGGTAACTGGCGGACGTCCTGCAATCAGGTCATTATTATCTTTTCCGCGCTGATAGCGTTTTCTCTGTTTTTCGGAAGTCGCAAACTCCATATACTGTTTGGCAAGTTCACGTACAATACTGCGATCTCTTTCCGTCATATAAATAACCTCCATTTGGCAAAAAGCCTCTTTATTAATTTTATTATATATCGAAATCAACTACTTTTCAATATGATATTTTTGTTTTCCTTTGCATTTCTTGCTAAATAAACAAAGCGGTCTGAAAATTCAGACCGCCTAAAAAATCACTGATTCAGGTTTTCATCCATAACACGCAGCAGATTACCGGTCAGGTCATAGCTGTGCTGCCAGTAGAAGATACCGCCGACATTGTTATCCTTGATGTATTTGCATTTTTCTGCGATGGACTGCTCGTCATCGTAGGACATGAAAGTAGAGCCGTTGAACAGATACGGTGCTTTTGCTTCGTCATCCCAGTAACGGGTATAGCCGTTTTTATCGATATAATCGGAAACCAGGGTGGTGTAATCCGGGCCGTAACCGCCGCCGGTTTTTGCCAGCTGCAGATAACCGTTGCAGCGATTCGGAATATTCTCCCACATTCTGGTATAGAATGCCGCACCGATCAGCAGTTTTTCTGCCGGAACACCTGCTTTGACAAAATCCTTGATCGCGGTATCGCAGCTGCTGCGGATGATATCGCCGGTGGATAAATACAGGTTGGTATGATGGCCGGTGATGGCATGGAAGCCGCATTTTAAGTCATAGGTCATTAAGCAGACATAGTCCAAATACTGTTCCACTTTATCCATCTCGGTGAAGTCGATGTAGAATTTATCGCCTGCTGCCGCGATGGTAAACAGCCAATGAACGCCTTCCGGCTGATTTGCATCCAGCACTTCACGTACGGTTTTGCACAGTGCGGTGAAATTTTCCTTATCATTCGGGGAAGCCTGCAGACCGTTGGACGGTACGCACGGGAATTCCCAGTCGAAGTCGATACCGTCAAGGTTTAAGCGTTTGATGACACGAACGCAAGCCTCAGCCAGTCTGATACGGTTTTCTTCGGTCTCGGCAGCTTTGGAAAACTCACCGATCAAGGACAGCACGATCTTAACATCTCTGCCTTTTCTGCCTGCATGCAGTTTCTCGATCAGTTTCTCCGCATCACCTACCACCTGGGTATCGATCTCCTGATCTTCCATAACACGGCCGAAAGCCACGTTGATGTGGGTAAGACGGTCAAAATCCGCATCGGTGATGTTGCAGGTCAACGGATTGCCGTGTTCTTCGAGCGCATAGCCTAAAATGATTTTTTCTTTCATAAATATATCCTCCGTATTTTTTACCTATTATACCACAACAAAGCTTTTTCCGTCAAGTAAAAAAGAGTCGGTATAAAACCGACTCTTGACAGATCACAGCATCTTTTGTTTCTTTAAGATCAGCATAATGATCACGCAGATCAAAACGATCAGACCGCACACAATGGAGAATCCGTGCGGGAAATTCGCAAACGGCATCCATTTGGTGTTGACGTTCATACCGTAAATACCCGATATGATGGTCGGAATCGCCATGACCATCGTGATGGAGGTCAGGCGTTTCATGGTATTATTCAGTCTGGTATCCAAAATAGAGGAAAGCAAAGCTCGGGTGGAATCGATGATGTTACGGTAGATGGCAGCCATGTCCATTGCCTGCTGCGTCTCGACCTGAACATCCTCAAGCAGTTCCATGTCTTCGTCGTACTGCTCCAGACGTTTATAACGGCGCAGACGTTCGATGACCACGTTGTTTGCATTTAACGAGGTGGAGAAGTATACTAGGGTAGATTCCAATTCATGCAGGTCAACCAAGTCGGCATCTTCGGTACGGCGGCCGGCTCTGCCCTCGATTTCCAGACGGTGACGCTCGATACGGCGCAGGGTGGTCTGATACAGCATTGCCGCACGCTGACAGATCTGATACACGAATTTCATGCGTTTTTTGGTGGAAAAATCACGGACTCTGCCATGCATAAAATCGTTTAAGATCGGCGTCTTTTGACGGCAGACGGTGATCACCGCATTCGGCAGAACAAGGATACCAAGCGGGATTGTGGTATACATGGTCTTATTGTGACGGATCTCCGGCGACGGAAGGTCGATCAAGATCAAAGTATAATCATCTTCCAAGGAAATACGGGCACTCTCCTCATCGTCAAGCGCACTCGAAAGATCCGCGACCTCGATATTATAAAGCGAAGCGACTTCATTGAGCTCATCTTCATCCGGATTGATCATGCGTATCCAAATGCCGTCCTCAAATTCCTGCAGCTGCGTCAACACACGACCGTCTGTTTTATAGATATCCAACATAACCAAACACTTCCTTTCGCAGAAATTCAAGCAGCTTAACGCACATACCTATTATACACTATTTCAATCAAAAAATCAAGACTGCGCCATCTAACCGAAGTTTTTTAACAAAAAACGGGTGATTCTGTCCGTTTTAAGTCTAAAACAGAGAAAATCACCCGAAATTTACGCATATTTTGCTTAAGAAAGCACATTTGCAAGTTTGCCAATCAAGTAGTCGCTTCTGGTCATCGAAATGTTATTGATGAAGATCACATCATCCACCTGATGCTCTTTTGCCAAAGAGATAACATTGCCGTCGTAATAACGGTAATCCACCTCATAAATGGTCCGGTAATGATCCGACAAAAACGGAATCAGTGCGTTTCCGAAAGACTCCTTGATAACGATACAGCTGCTGTCATCGGTAATATCCGTATTCTCGATCACGGTAAACGGATTATCGCTTGCAGCGAAAGTATCGTATTTCATGCCCTCGGAGGAATTGGTCATATTCGAGATCATCGGCCAGGAATAGCTCTTGCCTTCTTTGTTGGTAAATACCAGTTCGATGTTCTCACCGACCGGGTAGAATGCCTCAACATAGTCCGGATTGTCCTTCATCACCTGGATCTTGCCGCTGCTGCGATAGAAACTGCCGCGGAAGCCGTCAAACACAGTCATTTCACGTGCGGAAAGCGGATAATGTTCGATTCCTTTGATCCGGCAGAATTCACGGTATGCATAGAACGCACCGCGTGCGGTCCAATGATGGTCGGTACGGAAGTAGATATAGTCATCACGCTGCTGCATTAAGACATCGTAAAGTGCAACATTGGTAACCTTTTCGGAAAACTGTGCCGCGATCTCCTCGAGCGGCTCTTTCATCTGGCTGCCGGATACCTGTCCGATATAATTATCCGGGAAGGTGATACCGATACTGGTAGGGACGATGACGGTGTATACCTGCGAGATATCGGTCAGTTTTTCTGCGGTATCATTGACGACTGCTGCATACAGTCCCGCAGAACGCGGAACGTATGTATAGTACTCATAGCCCGCATCACCGATGGTAACGATCGCCTCATGTTCTACGATCGGCTCATCGGAATGCAGCACCGGGTAAATGCTTTCCGGCTCGGTTTCTTCGACAGAAGCTGCATCGGACGACGTTTCTTCGGATACCACTTCTTCGGATACCACTTCTTCGGAAGATACTTCAGCAGATACGGTCTCCTCAGAGGAGGTTTCTTCAACCGATTCGGTCACACTCTGTTCTTCTTCGGAAGACGGAATGGAGGTATTCGGTTCGATCTTACTGCAGCCGCCCATACAAATAAGCAGTGCAAACAAAAGTGCCAAAAGACGAAATTTCACCTGTCGCACCTCACTTTACAGCCGTATCGATCACGGAATCTGCATTCGCATCATCGCTGACACAAAGGATCACGTATTTGCCTAACGTTTTTACCACAGCATCATCGATTTTTGCGGCTTCTTCCGGAATATATGCTTCAAAAGAGGATTTTACCTCGCTTAAATGCTGCTCGACAGCGGTTTTTGCAGCCTCGACATCTGCACTCGAAGCACAGGTGATCACAGCAAATTCATCCGCAAACGAGCCGTTACCCATATACAGTTCAATTTCCGCACCCTCCGGTAATACGTACATCAGTTGTGCGGTGATAGCACTTGCCTTCTCCAGTTCGGCATCAAACGCTACCTGCTCAAGTACGGTATCGGCGACCGCAGCGGTATCAAGTGTCACTTCTTTCGCACCGCATCCGGTGATCATTGCGGTAAGGTAAAGTGCCAAACCGATAACAAACATTTTTTTCATCAGATTTTTCATAAGTTAACTCCTTTCATTTTACTGTCGTTTTTTATGTCATCGACATTTTATTTTATTATACCCCAAATAACAGTAAAAAACAAGTGGAGAAACGGCTACAATATATTACAAATTAAGTAAAGTTTTCCGCATATAAAAAATTCGGATCCGCAGAGAATCTCCTGCAGATCCGAATGGGTCTGTATTAACAGCCTATGATCTTCAAGGCTTCCTTGACGGTATGCACGCCAAGCACCGTGATCCCTTCCGCGCCGGCATCCAATACAGCCTGTTCCTGCTGTCTTGGGATGATGCAATGGGTAAAACCAAGGCGCTGTGCCTCCTTGACACGTGCTTCGATCTGACTGACTGCGCGGATCTCACCGCCCAAGCCGACCTCACCGAATGTGATCAGTTTATCCGGGATCGGACGGTCGGTCAATCCCGACACCAGCGAGAGTGCTACAGGCAGGTCTGCCGCCGGTTCATCCAGACGCAAGCCGCCCGCGACGTTGATATAGGCATCCAATGCACCGAAGAAATATCCGGCGCGTTTTTCCAGTACGGCGATCAGCATCACCAGACGGTTATAATCAAATCCCGCAGCGGTCCTGCGCGGTGTACCGAAGTTGGTTTTGGAAACCAGCGACTGCACCTCGGTCA
>JBGUUN010000358.1:0-11464 GCA_045133555.1 Oscillospiraceae bacterium | reverse complement strand
CTCATCCAGAACACCATTTGCGTCAATGAGCCGATCCATGCCGTTGTCACCCTGACCGATGAAGGCGAGGTCAAGATCGAAGGTATGGAAGGCAGCTATCTTAACGGTGTGACCAAAGAAATGACCGATGAGCCGGACTTTGATCCTTCCGGCAGACCGTACCGTCCGAAAGTATCTTCCGCACACATCAAATTGTTATAGGAGACTAACTGTGAATACCGTTAAATTCTGTGTATTTACCGATATCCACCATTATCCGGGCTGCTTTTTCACCGAAGCACCGCGCAGACTCAAAGAGATCCAGCAGCACGCATTGGAGGAAAACTGCGATTTTATCATCCAATGCGGCGATTTCTGCCACGGTCCGGAGCATTATCCGGATTTCGTTGCATCCTACAATCACTTCTCCATTCCAAGCTATCATTGCATTGGCAACAATGACAGCGAAAACACCACCGCCGAAAAGACCGTTTCCGGCTACGGCTTGGAAAACGATTTCTATTTCTTTGATCAAAACGGCTTCCGCATGGTGGTCATGAACACCAACTACTATCAAAAAGACGGAAAATTCTACCCGTATCAGGACAACGATTACCGTCCGTACGGCGGCTCCCGCGGCTGGATCCCGCCGCATGAGATGGAATGGCTGGAACAGACCCTGCTCTCCTCGCCGTATCCGTGCATCCTGTTCTCGCATCAAAGCATCGAGCGCGACACCGATGCCGTATTCAACGCCAAGGAGGTACAGGCGCTCATCCGCCGTGCCAATCAGCTGCAAAAGCACAAGGTCCTGCTTTGCATCAACGGTCACCGTCACCGTGACTTTTTGCGCATCAAGGACAATGTAGCATACCTTGACTTAAACTCCGCATCCTACGATCTGGTGGATATCCCGCATAACTGCTTTGATCCGGAGCTTATCAAACAGTTCCACGGTGCCGACCGTACCGTCATCTACAACGATCCGCTGCACGCCATCATCACCGTCACCGAGGACGGCGAGATCAAGATCGACGGCACCGAAAGCAGCTTCTATCTGGGCATCAGCGCCGAAGCAAGCGGCAATAACCCGATCGACGGTGCATCCCGTGCCACCACCGCACGCATCTCCTCCAACCATTTCAAACTGATGTAAAACAAAAACGGTACCCGCATCGGGTACCGTTTTTTATTGTATTCAGCGTTTGGCAAGCTCTGCTTTTGCAGCTTCGATCGCACGTTCCACCTCGTCAAAGCGCAGGCAATGTTCAAAAACACCTGCTTTTGCGTTTGGAATGATCGACTCTGCATCCATCCATTTGACCTCGGAAACCTCCTCGGTCTGCAGGGTGAATGCCCCCTCATCCAAATCGGTTTCATAGAGATAAAGTGCCGAAACCTCACGGTTATAGTACGGCTTGCCGAAGAATTCCGCTTTGATATCCTCTTTCAGCCAACCGAAGAAGATCAGCTGTTCTTCGGTCGCTTTCACACCAAGCTCCTCAAAAAGCTCACGCTGTGCGCCCTCGAAATAGGATTCGCCTGCGGTCAGATGACCCGCCGCAGAGATATCAAAACAGTCCGGGAAGGAGGATTTGGTCGGTGCGCGGTGCTGAAGCATGATCTCAAGCTTACCGTCTTTGACACGCCAGATCCAGATATGCGATGCGCCATGCAGCACACCGGTCGCATGTGCCAGCTTTTTCTCCACCGTTTCACCGGTCACGGTGCCGTCCGGATTGCGGACATCCAAAAATTCAGCCATCGTAGCTGTCTCCTCTTATCGATCCGCCGGAACGCAAACCGTTACGGTCTGGTACGGCAGCAGATGAACACGGGTAAAGCCGGTCAACAGACCGTCATCAAAGCGCAGTACCGCATAACCGGTCTCAACGCCGCTGCGGTTTTCTACCGTACAGTTGTCGCCGTCCCAATGCTCGACTACATCCGCATAGGATAAACCGTAACCGAACGGATACAGCGGAGTGCCCTTGAAGTAACGGTAGGTGCGGTTTTCCATGCTGTAATCCTCGAAGTCCGGCAGCTCATCCACACTGTGGAAGAAGGTCACCGGCAGTCTGCCCGACGGGGAGACCTTACCGAATAAGATATCAGCCAATGCGTCACCGCCCTGTGCACCCGGATAGAAGCACTGAACCACTGCGTCACAGTTCTCGTCCGCATCGGTCAGGTTGACGTTAGAGCCGGATACGTTGACAAATACCACCGGTACCTGCTCTGCCAAAACGACCTCCAGCAGTTTCTTCTGAACATCCGGTAAATCCAGGGTAGTCTTATCGCCGGAAGCGGCACCGTTATAAGCATCGCCTTCCTCGCCTTCCATGCTCGGGTTTAAGCCCATGCACATGATGACCAGATCTGCCTGACGAACTGCGACCTGTGCACTGCGCATCGGATTATCGCCGTTGCCGTAGCCATAAGAACTATCTCTCTCATCAAAGATATGGCAGCCTTTGGCAAACAGTACGTTTGCACCGACCTCATCCGCAGCATTCTGGATACCGCGCAGCAAGGTGGTATATCTCGATGGAACACCGTTATAGTTGCCAAGCAGCACATCGATCGCATCCGCATTCGGACCGACAACAGCAATGGTTTTGCCTTCCATGTCGCGAAGCGGCAGGATGCCGTTGTTTTTGAGTAAAACGGTGGTTTCCTGTGCCATCTTGCGGCTTAACTCACGATGCTCTTTACACTCAACCACAGAGAACGGAATATCATCGTATACACAGTCGGTATCAAACATACCCAGACGGAATCTTGCGGTAAATAAAAGCTCTACCGCATCGGTGATGGTCTCCTCCGAGATCAAGCCTGCAGCAACAGCCGCCTCGAGTGCGCTGTATGCGGAACCGCAGTTTAACTCACAGCCGTTATTCACAGCTAACGCAGCGCTCTCCGCTCTGGTCTCGGTCAGATGATGGTAGTTGTCGATGTCGCAGATCGCACCGCAGTCGGATACCACATAGCCTTCAAAGCCGAATTCGCCGCGTAAGATCTTTTTGAGTAAGGTCTCGGAAGCACAGCAAGCCTCACCGTTGGTACGGTTGTATGCACCCATAACAGCCGACGGATCCGCAGCCTTGATGACACGCTCAAATGCATATAAGTAGGTCTCGTACAGATCCTTTTCATTTACCACAGCATCAAAGGAATGACGTTTTGCCTCCGGACCGGAATGTACGGCATAGTGCTTTAAGGTCGCATCGCATTTGCGGTATTTCGGGTCATCGCCCTCCTGTAAACCTTTGACGAATGCGATACCCATCTCAGCGGTCAGATACGGGTCCTCACCGTAGGTTTCATGGCCGCGGCCCCAGCGCGGATCACGGAAGATGTTGATGTTCGGGGACCAGCAGGTCAAACCCTCATAAATCTTGGTTTCACCAAGCTGTTTAAACTGATTGTATTTTGCGCGGAACTCATCCGAAATTGCGGTCGCAACACGGTTCATCAGCGTTTTGTCAAAGCTTGCCGCCATGCTGATCGCCTGCGGGAAAACGGTTGCAACGCCGCATCTTGCCGAGCCGTGCAGTGCTTCACTCCACCAGTTATATGCCGGAACGCCCAGACGCTCGATCGCCGGTGCATCATGACGCAGCTGTCCTACTTTTTCCGCCAAAGTCATCTGTGCGACCAGCTCTTTGGCACGCGCACGGAATTCTTTTTCATATGGATTGCTCATATATCTTTCCTCCTGTTCGGTTTGATTCTATCATACCATATTTTCCGAAGTATTGCAAGAAAGAAGCCCGGTAAACCCGAGCTTTTTCTTATTATTCCAAGATGTCGCCGGTGATATAGTCACAGCCGAGTGCGATCAGACGCTCCGCTTCTTCTTTGATGTTGCAGATCCAGACGTTGCATTCCTGTCCGAAAGAATGTACGCGGTCAATGACCTCTTTGGTCAGATGACTGTACTGGATATCCAGTCCGATCTTATCCTTTTCCAGTCTTGCAAGCTGCTCCTCACTGATATCCAGACCGTACAGCCACTGACACGGCTGCTGCGGTAAAAGCTCACGCACCTTTTCCAGATTCTCATAATGGAACGAGATGAATAAAACCATATCCAGCCAGTTTTTCTCCTTGATGATATCGATGATGCGCTGCATCTCCTCAAGGGTAAACACCGATTTGAGTTCCAATACGCAATGCTTCTCGTAACGAACGCAGGTGTCAATATATTCCTCTAAATCCGGAATACGCAGATCGTTTCTCTTTTTGCCGTTTTTATCGTACAGACGGATCGCACGGACCGACTCATAGGTGGATTCCTCGATGTTGATGCGGTCGCCGCTGACGCGTTTGGTATCGGTGTCGTGACAGATGACGAAATGACCGTCACAGGTGCGGTACAGGTCGGTTTCAATGCCCCAGTAGCTGCGATTGCCGGCAGCAATGAATGCAGCATTGGTATTCTCTCTTTCAATGCCGGAAAGACCGCGGTGTGCGATCATCTTTGCATTTCCTTTGTTGATCTTAATGGTATCCATATTCTCCTCCAAAACAAAAAAAGGGAGTGATTTTGTCACTCCCTCATATCGTTGTCAATTATTCGCCTTCGACTTCTTCACCCGGTTTGTGAACCCACGGACACGGAATGGAGTCTACGCGGTAGGTCGGATTAGCCCAATGTACTGCGTTTTTGATGACCTGCTGAACGGATTTGTTGTAGTAGGTCGGATAGGTCTCATGACCCGGCTGGAAATAGAAGATCTTACCGTAGCCACGCTGCCAGGTAGCACCGGAACGGAATGCCTCGCCGCCTTCGTACCAGCTGATGAAGATGGTTTTCTCCGGTTCCGGAATACCGAACGGCTCGGAGTACATTTCTTCATGCTCTACTTCGATGTATTTGCCTAAACCTTTTACGATCGGATGAGACGGGTCGCATACCCACAGTCTTGCTAAGTCGCCGTCCTCACGCCAGCATAAGGTACCCGGAGCGGATAAAATGCCGCGGAATAATTTGGACATATGTGCGGAGTGCAGGAAGATCGCACCCATACCGTTGAAGATCGCCTCTTTACAGCGCTCAACTACCTCATCCGGTACTCTCTCGTGTGCCATATGACCCCACCAGATCAGAACGTCGGTGTCATCCAATACTTCTTTGGTCAGACCGCAGTCCGGATCATCTAAAGTAGCGGTGCGAACAACGATCTCATCGTCGCCTAAGAAATCAGCGATGGTCTGATGGATGCCGTTCGGGTAAATGGATTTTACTAATTCATCGGTTTTTTCATGCTGGAACTCGTTCCATACGGTTACTTTAATCATAGTGAAAAATCCCCTTTTCTTAATTTGCATGCGCTCATGCCTTAACTCTATTATAAAGCAAAATGCGTCCGATTACAAGACCTTTTGGAAATATCCCCAAAAAATTTATAGCTCTGTATGCCCTGCATTTTCAAACCATTTTTTCCTTTGAATACCGGAATTTGGCGTATTGACAAGACCTACCTAAATGCAGTATAATGTATATTGGCGTCATTTGTGATATGGCGCGAAAAACGTAATTTATTTTAGAGAATGCGAGGTTTCAAGTATGTCTTTACGGAAACTTAAAGGTGTGTCTGTACCGCATCGGAAAAATACAGCGAACATGCCGGCTGTGGCTATGCCGGCACCGGAATCTGTCAAGATCCCGGTCGTTATGCATATCGGTGCTGCCGCAAATCCGGTAGTCAAAGAGGGAGAGCAGGTCAAGATCGGAGATCTTATCGCAACGGCAACCGGTGCTGTCAGCTCTCCGATCTATGCAAGTATTTCCGGTACCGTCACCGAGATCCATACCACCATCGCCACCACCGGCGGTGACTTAAAATCCGTCATGATCGAATCCGACGGCAAAATGGAAGTGTCCGACGCGGTCAAACCGCCGGTCGTTACCGATTTTGATTCCTTTATTGCTGCTGTCAAAACAAGCGGTATCGTTGGCTTGGGCGGTGCTGGCTTCCCGACTGCGATCAAACTCAATGTCAACGATCTGGACAAGATCAAAGCGGTCATCATCAACGGTGCGGAGTGTGAGCCGTATATCACCAGCGACACCAGAACCATGATCGATGATGCGAAATGGATCGAAAAAGGTATCTGCCTGCTCGAAAAATACCTCAAGGTAAAGAACATTATCATCGGTATTGAGAAAAACAAACCGGAATGTATCGCAAAAATGAAAGAGATCGCAGACAAGGATGCTGCTGTCAGCGTAAAAGTCCTGCCTACCGTTTATCCGCAGGGCGGTGAGAAGGTGCTGGTATACCAGACCATCGGTGCGATCGTACCGGAAGGCAAACTGCCGTTTGATGTCGGTGCTTTGGTCATCAACTGCACCACCCTCGCCTTCATTGCAAAATATATCGAGACCGGTATGCCGCTTGTATCCAAATGCGTTACCGTTGACGGAAGTGCTGTTGCAAATCCGCAGAACGTCATCGTTCCGATCGGTACCCGTGTACAGGATCTGCTTGCCTTCTGCGGCACCAAAGAGGAGCCGAAAAAGGTTCTCTACGGCGGTCCGATGATGGGTATTGCGGTTGCGAATTTACGTGCTCCGGTCTTAAAAAACACCAATGCGATCATCGCAATGGGCGAAAAAGAGGCCGCACCGCGCAAAACCACTCCGTGTATCCGCTGCGGCGGCTGTATTTCACACTGCCCGTTTAGCTTAAACCCGATTGCCATCGCAAAAGCACTCAAAGACAATGACGGTGCCGCACTGGAAAGCTTGAAGGTCAACCTCTGTATGGAGTGCGGATGCTGTGCATTTACCTGCCCGACCGCACAGCCGCTGGTACAAAACCACAAGCTTGCAAAAAATGTCCTGCGCACCTATCAGTCCAAAAAGGAGGTTAAAAAATGAGTAAACTCCTCGTATCCCCGTCTCCGCATATCGCAACCGCCCGTACCACCAAAAGCATCATGTTCGAGGTATGCTTAGCGCTCATGCCGGCGGTCATCGCTTCCGCGATCCTGTTCGGATGGCGTGCACTTGCCGTGATCGGTGTCGGCGTTGTTGCTGCGGTTTTGAGCGAATATCTGTTTAATGTCATCTGCAAACGCGAGCAGACCGTAGGCGACTTTTCCGCTGCGGTCACCGGCTTGCTGCTTGCACTCAATTTACCGGCTAACATCCCGCTGTGGCAGACCGCACTCGGCTCCGTTATGGCGATCATTGTGGTAAAATGCTTTTTCGGCGGCATCGGCAAGAACTTTGCAAACCCGGCGATCACCGGCCGTATCTTCTTACTGATCTCCTTCTCCACCACCATGACCGAGGCTGTTTTCCCGGTATTCTCCAAAACCGATGTCAACACCTCCGCAACCGCAGTGGACTTAGTCGCAAATGCGACTCCGCTTGCGACCTTATCCGGTCAGGGCGGCACCTTACCGTCTTACTTAGACCTGTTTTTGGGCAACCACGGCGGTGCACTGGGTGAGACCTGTGTTCTGGCATTGCTGCTTGGCGGTATCTATCTGATGATCCGCAGAATCATCAGCTGGCACACTCCGGTTGTATTCATCGCTACCGTATTCGTACTCACCGCACTTTTGGGTCAGGATGCCTTTGCACACATCCTCTCCGGCGGTCTGTTCATCGGTGCATTCTTCATGGCGACCGACTATGTCACCACCCCGAACACCGCATGGGGTAAAGTGATCTTCGGTTTCGGCTGCGGTGTCATCACCGTACTGATCCGCGTATTCGGCAGCTATCCGGAAGGTGTATCCTTCTCGATCTTACTGATGAACATTCTGACCCCGTACATCGACAGATGGACCCGTACCAAACCGTTCGGAGGTGTCAAAGCATGAATCAGTCTGTAAAAAGTGTTGTTGTTTTATTCTCGATCTGTCTGGTCGTTGCCGTACTGTTATCCGGCGTAAATTTCATCACCGCCCCGGTGATAAAAGCACATAACGAGCAGATCAAGTTCGGTTCCCTTTACGAAGTTATCCCGGATGCGACCGGCTTTGAGGATCTCTCCGACAAAGCTGCTTTACCGGAAAGCGTTACCGGCGTATTCGCAGAAGAATCCGGATTAGGCTATGCGGTCACCTTATCCACCACCTCCCAGTTTTCTCAGGATGATATGGTATTCACCGTTGCGATCGATGCCGAGGGCAAGATCACCGCTGTGAAGCTGACCAACTATGCCGAGACCAAAGACTTCGGTGCTTCCTATCCGGAAAAATTCATCGGCACCGACGCATCCTCTATGGAAGGCGTTGACTTGGTCGGTGGTGTCACCTACTCCTCCACCGCATTCAAGAATGCGGTCGCAGACGCATTTGCCGCTTTAACCGCTGTAAAGGAGGCAAACTAAGATGAAAAACAATAAGTTATCCATCCTCTTAAAGGGCTTTATCAAAGAAAACCCGGTATTCGTTTTGGTACTGGGCACCTGCCCGGCTTTAGCAATGACCGACTCGGTCATCCGTGCGGTATCCATGGGTATCGCAGCGACCGTCGTTTTATTCTGCTCCAATATCGTTATCTCCGCGCTGCGTAATGTGATCCCGGATAAAGTACGCATCCCGTCCTATATCGTTATCATCGCAGGCTTTGTAACCTTCGTGCAGATGGTCATGCAGGCATATCTGCCGGACTTATACACCGCACTCGGAACCTACCTTGCGCTGATCGTTGTAAACTGCATCATCTTAGGCCGTGCCGAGATGTTCGCAAGCAAAAACGGTGTTGTCGATTCCGCACTCGACGGTCTGGGCATGGGTATCGGCTTCACCATCGCATTGTTTGCAATGGCTGCCATCCGTGAAGTATTCGGTGCAGGCACCTTCTGCGGCATCGAGCTCCCGGTCATCAAAGATTTCGCAATTTCCTTCTTCACCCAGTCTCCGGGCGGCTTCTTCGTATTCGGTCTGCTCATCGCGATCGTAAACAAGATCACCAAAGGCAAAGCGATCAAGAAAAAAGATTTCGGATGTGCTGCCTGCCCGTCCAGAGCAGCCTGCCACGGCAATGACGCAGTAGAGGAGGGCAAGTAATATGGATATGTTAAAATCTCTGCTCATCATCTTAATGTCGAGCGTCCTGGTCAACAACTATGTATTGAACCGCTTTTTAGGTATCTGCCCGTTTTTAGGCGTATCCAAAAAACTGGATCAGGCATCCGGTATGGGCTTTGCGGTAACCTTCGTTATGCTGGTTGCCACCGCAGTTACCTGGCCGATCCAGACCTATGTGTTAAACGCATTCGGTCTTGGCTATTTACAGACCATCGTATTTATCCTGGTCATCGCTGCATTGGTTCAGTTCGTTGAGATCGTACTCAAAAAGTACATCCCGGCGCTGCATCGCTCTTTGGGCGTATACCTGCCGCTGATCACCACCAACTGTGCTGTACTGGGCGTTACCATCAACAACATCTCCGACGGCTACACCTTCTTAGAGTCCATGGTAAGCTCCTTGGGCTGCGGTCTGGGCTTCTTACTGGCAATGGTGCTGTTTGCGGGTGTCCGTGAGCGCATCGACAGCGAAAACATTCCGGAATCCATCAAAGGTTTACCGATCACCCTGATCTCCGCTTCCATCGTTGCTATGGCATTCATGGGCTTTGGCGGTGTCGTTGACAAACTGTTTGCATAAGAGGAGGAACACAAGATGAATGGATTATTGAGTGCGGTCTTAACCGCTGCCGGCGTCGTTTGTGTCATCGCTCTGCTTTGTGCACTGCTGCTTGTCATTGCCGATAAATTCATGGCAGTCAAAGAGGACGAGCGTATCAAAAAGATCCGTGATTGTTTACCGGGTGCTAACTGCGGTTCTTGCGGCTATGCAGGCTGCGACGGCTACGCAAAAGCACTCATCGAAAATGACGGTGTCAAAACCAACCTCTGTACCCCGGGCGGAAGCGAGACCGCAGAACAGATCGCCGCAATTTTAGGCGTTTCTGCGGAGGAAGTCGAAAAATTAGTGGCTTATGTTCACTGCCACGGTGACTGCCACACCACCGAAAAGAAATTTGAATACAGCGGTATCAAGTCCTGTGCTGCGGCAAAAATATACTACGGCGGTGACAGTGTCTGCAAATACGGCTGCTTAGGCTACGGTGACTGTGCAAAAGTCTGCCCGCACGATGCCATCTGCATCGAAAACGGCATCGCACACATCGACCCGCGCAAATGTCTCGGCTGCGGTGTCTGTGAAAATGCCTGCCCGAATCACGTGATCAACCTCATTCCGGCCGATGCTCCGGTGGTCGTTGCCTGCAGCAACCAAGAGCCGCCGAAAGTCGTCCGCCCGAAATGCTCCGGCGCTTGCATCGGCTGCGGTGCATGTGCTAAGGCTTGCCCGGTCAATGCGATCACCGTGACCGCACACTTAGCGCAGATCAATTATGAGACCTGCGTCGGCTGCGGCTACTGCGCTCACGTCTGCAGAACCAATGCGATCGAGCTGTACAACATCATCGATCCAAACGATGACGACAGCGATCTGCTCGACGAATAATTTTAACGAAAAGGGAGCGCTGTCTGCTCCCTTTTTCTTCGAGGTACTCCATGAAAGCTCTCAGCAAAAAACGTAAAAACGATCTGCTGCTGATCGCGATTCTCCTCTTTTTCGCCCTGATCTGCCTTTTTTCGATTACACTTAGTAAAAAAGAGGGTTCGATTATACAAATAGTACGCGACAAATCGGTAATGGATAGCTATCCGCTGACGATCGAGCAGCAAATCGAGCTGTCGGATGAAAGCGGCAGAAACACCCTGCTCATCCAAAACGGCAAAGCGCAGATCATTGACGCAGACTGTCCGGACGGGCTATGCATGCATCAGAATCCGATCTGCTACAACGGCGAGACCATCGTCTGCCTGCCGCACAAGCTGGTCATCCGTGTGGTATCGGGCGAGGAAGGCGAGGTGGATATCGCAACATGAAAACCAAGAAACTGGTTACCTTAAGTCTTTTGACCGCAGTCGCAATGATCCTATCCTACCTCGAAAGCCTGATCCCTTTGCAGCTGGCTGTACCGGGCATCAAAATGGGACTGGCGAATTTGGCGGTGATCTTTGTGCTGTACCGTATCGGCTTAAAAGAAGCCTGCATCGTATCGTTCTTACGCATCCTCTGGCTCTCTGTCCTGTTTGGAAACTTTATGACCTTATCTTACAGCATTGTCGGTGCGATCTTAAGTCTGACCGGTATGCTGCTTCTCAAGCGGCTTGACCGCTTCTCGGTGGTCGGGGTCAGTGTGACCGGCGGTATTCTGCACAACATTGGCCAGATCTTTACCGCAATGGTATTGATGGACACAGCACAGATCATCTACTATCTGCCGGTGCTGCTTTTAAGCGGTGTGGTAAGCGGTACGGTGATCGGCATCGTATCCGCGATCTTGATCAAACGGGTGAAGATATAGCAAAAGGACCTGAGTTTTTCTCAGGTCCTTTTTGATTTATTTTGCGTGTTTTCTCTTACGAACAAGGATCACCG
>JBGUUN010000357.1:0-4166 GCA_045133555.1 Oscillospiraceae bacterium | reverse complement strand
ATCATAAATCGAGGTGAACTGATATGCTTCATCCAGTCCGATCTCGTAGTACGGGGTCACGATCTTATCTTCGGTGATGGTAAACGGCACCGCCTGCTCGGAAACTGCGGTGCACGGAGTGTACGCGCGCATACCCTTTGCCGGGATCTTCTCTGCACGGAATACCACACTGCCGTCAGCAGCTTTCTGCACCGGATATACCTTGCCGTCTGCATCGGTAAATGCAGCCACATCCGCATATTTCGGATCGCATACTTTAATATATTCATCACGGTCGAAGGACAAGCTGTTGAAAACAACCAGATCATCCGCTTTTGCGCCGGAAGCATTGTTTGCCAGCACCTGCAGACGGTCTGCGATCACAGCCTCGCCCTCTTTGGCAATCTGCTCATACTCTGCTTTGGTCACTTCGTATACTTCATGGATCGAAGAACCCGGCAGGATGTCGTGGAACTGGTTGACCAAGATGGTTTTCCAGTTGCGGGTGAACAGATCCTGCGGATATTCCGCACCGTATTTAGCAGCCCAGTTGGAGTAGAACTCCGCATCCTGATACAGATACTCGGATTTGCGGTTTGCTTTCTTATTGCGTGCCATCGAAGTATAGGTACCGCGGTGATATTCCAGATACAGCTCACCGTCCCAACGCGGGATCTTACCGTATTCGTCACAAGCCTTTTTCAGACCGTCAAAATACGTTTTGACCAGTTCGGTTCTTGCTTTCGGGATACCGGTGTAACCTTTTTTCAAACGAACCAGGTTCTCGAGCATATCACGGGTAGGACCGCCGCCGCCGTCACTGTGACCGTAGCTGATCAACACATCCTGTGCCATCTCTTTATGCTGATAACGCTCCCAGGTTTTTGCCAGGGTGATCGGCTGGATACGAACACCGTAACCGGTGCCGATCGCATCCTTCGGCTGACCTTCTTCCTGTGCGGTGATCAGATGGGTAAACAGCTCGGTACCGTCGATGCCCTTCCACCAGAAGGTATCTACCGGCAGCTTGTTATACTGATTCCAGGAGATCTTGGTGGTCATAAAGTAATCGATACCGCATTTCTTCATGATCTGCGGAAGTGCTGCGGAATAACCGAATACGTCCGGCAGCCATAAAACCTTACTGTCTACATCAAATTCTTCTTTAATAAAGCGTTTGCCGTATAAGAACTGACGGATCAAGGACTCACCGGAGGTGACATTACAGTCAGCTTCGATCCACATACCGCCTTCCGCTTCCCATCTGCCCTCTTTCACACGCTGTTTGATGCGCTCGAACAGTTCCGGATAGCGGTCTTTGACAAACTCATATAACTGCGGCTGAGAGGACATGAACTTATAGTCCGGATACTCTTCCATCAGTTTCAGTGCGGTCGCAAAGGAACGGGCAGCTTTCTCACGGGTCTGTTCTACGGTCCACCACCATGCGATGTCGATATGGGTGGAACCGATACAGGTCGCAATGACCTCCTCGTTACCGGTAAGCTCATCGAATACCACACGATTCAAATACGCATTCGCCTCGATCAGGCTCTCATGGAAGGCATCCGACTGCGGTACACGGAAGTCGATCATGTTGATCGCATTCTCCAACGCATTCTGCAGCTTGCTTCTGAGCGGCTGATTCTCATCGAGGTGTTTTACGATCTTGCTCGGCACCATGAGGTTATAAAGCATCTCATTGACCGGTGCATCAAACTCGATCAGCTGTGCAAACAGGCGCAGTGCAGCAGTGGTGCCGCTGGTACGGTCATTGTCACGGCCGGTGTATGCCTGCAGATCCAAAGTAAAGGTCTCGCCTGCTTTTGCACACTCAAACAAGCGGATCTCACGGTGATTACAGTCTAAGCCCTGTACGATCTCACCGTTAACGAATGCCAAGAACTGCGGGTTGACCGCATCCCAGAATCTTGCCTGCGTTGCGATCTCAAGCCACAAGATCTTGCCGTCAAAGCTTTCCGGAACGGTGATCTGTGCTCTGAACCAATAATGTTCATCCGGACCTGCCCAGGTATCCTTCGCCGGATCAAAATCCTGCCACGGAATATCACAAGCGTCTGCTTCAGCCGGAGTGAACACCTTTGCTTTCTTCATCTGAAACGAAGCAATCGGCGCGGACTGTAATCGGGTATATTTCATTAAGTCTTCCCAGATCTTCATGACGCGATTTTGTCTTAATTGAATATCCATTTTTATCCCCCTTCTGTTATTTTACTATAATAAAAAGGCGGTGCCGCGCTAAGCAGCACCGCCTTCCAATGAACGAAATGACGCTCTCTACTTCAAATTACAGAGAGTTTGCTTTGATCCACGGAATTAACTCATCCACGGTGGTGAATGCCAGAGCAGTAACGGTATCAGCAGCGCCGTAGTAAACAGCGATTCTACCGGTGTCAGCATCACACAGAGCAGCACACGGGAAGCATACGTTCGGAACGTCGCCCATGCACTCATACGGAGTAGACGGATGGATCAGGTACGGAGCGGAACGATACAGAACTTTGCTCGGCTCATCACGATCCAGAATTGCAGCGCCCATGCTGTATACATAGCCGTTACAGGTGCGGATTACGCCGTGATAGAACAGCAGCCAGCCTTCATCGGTCTCGATCGGAACCGGACCCGGACCGATCTTCATGCACTGCCAAGCAGATTTCTCGAACGGAGACGGACCCATCATGAAGCGATGTTTGCCCCAGTATACTAAGTCCGGAGTCTCAGATACGAAGATATCGCCGAACGGGGTGTGACCGGTATCAGACGGACGAGACATTAACATATATTTGTCGCCGAATTTACGCGGGAACAGAACACCGTTTCTGTTGTACGGTAAGAATGCGTTCTCGCACTGATAGAAGGTCTTGAAGTCATAGGTATAGCCGATACCGATGGTCGGGCCATGATAGCCGTTACACCAGGTAACGAAGTATTTGTCTTCAATCTTACATACACGCGGGTCATAACGATACTCGAAACGGGTAACGTCCGGATCGCCTTCGAACTGGATCGGCTCATCGCTGATGTTCCAGTTTAAGCCGTCATCAGAGAAACCAACAAAGATGTTCATACGGATGCATTTGTCGTCGCAGCGGAATACGCCAGCGAAGCCGTTGCCGAACGGTACAACTGCACTATTGAAGATACTGTTGGAAATGCTGGTAGCATCTCTCTTGATAATCGGGTTTGCGCTATAGCGCCACATTACTTCTTTACAGCCGGCCGGTTTTTCTTCCCACGGAATATTCGGCAGGGACTGTCCACCAATTACTTTTGCCATGCTAAATCTCTCCATTACATTAAAAATTACAAAAACAGCACGTAACTGTTCTTATTGATTTTATTATACATGATTTTGAATCATTTTTCAAGTCCTAATATCAAATAGTTTTAAGATTACATTAAAAAACAATAAATATTGAACAAAATATCAAAAGGCGCGCTATCTTTCGACAGCGCGCCTAATATCAGATTAGGTTATCTAATTGTTTAACAACAAATTAGCCGATGTACTCGTCAACCTGAGCCTGGTACTCATCGATAATGGTCTGCAGACCAGCAACTTTCATTGCTTCCAGAGCAGTTTCCATATCAGCTAAGATATCCTGAGAAACACCACAGGTGATGTTCTTAGAATACTGGCTCCATACGGTGTTCAGTGCTGCT
This sequence comes from Oscillospiraceae bacterium, assembly GCA_045133555.1. GTDB lineage: Bacteria > Bacillota > Clostridia > Oscillospirales > Ruminococcaceae > JAHHTP01. Next base: position 503 of record JBGUUN010000357.1, on the reverse strand, counting down.
AACTCGTTCTGGATGTTATCGTTGTTCGGGGTGAAACCTAACAGTTTGGTTGCGGTTGCAGTCTGGCAGGACTGTAACAGACCATCCCATGCATTCAGCGGTTTCGGAGCTTCCGGAATGGTGGTGAAGAAGGTTGCCTGAGAGAAGGAAGACGGAGAATATTTGTTTAAGCCCTGCTCGGTCTTCTGAGCGGTGCCTTCCTCAGTCTTGTTCCAGTGGGTACCTTCGATACCGTATACGAAGATGTTACGTGCTTCGTAGTTGCAGTTGATCCACTGTAAGAATAACAGTGCTCTCTCTACGTAGTCAGAGTTTACGGAGATTGCATGACCGGAACCGATTACATAGTCGGTGGTGTACAGAGCCGGGTCTTTCTCAGCGATTACTACTGCGCCGTGGTCAACGTTCTTTAAGAACTCCTCGGAGTTTGCCCATGCCTGAGCGATGGAAACCGGAGCCCAAACGCCTGCACCGTTGGTGATAGCGTCTTTGTCTAACAGGTC
>JBGUUN010000356.1:0-1581 GCA_045133555.1 Oscillospiraceae bacterium | reverse complement strand
GTCGGTAAATTGCTGGCTGAGTATGCAAAACAGGCATCGTTATAATACATAGGAGGGAAAAAAGATGTTATTTGAAACCTTAAAAACACTTTGCGCAATCAACGGTACCTCCGGCAGAGAAGATGCTGTACGCGAAAAGATCCTGGAAATGATCGACGGCTGCTGTGATGAAGTAAAAGTCGATGCAATGGGCAACATTATCGCATTCAAAAAAGGTGCAAAACCGCGTGCTAAAAAAGTTATGCTGGATGCACATATGGATGAAGTCGGCTTTATGGTAACCGGTTATACCGATGACGGTATGCTGCGTTTCCAGTCGGTCGGCGGTATCATCCCGACTGCTATCATCGGCAGAAGCGTATCTGTCGGCGAAAAAGGTTATATCGGTGTTATCGGTACCAAACCGATCCATCTGCAGAGTGCAGAGGAGCGTTCTACCGTAGTTCCGGCTGATAAATTATACTTTGATATCGGTGCGGAGAATAAAGAAGATGTTCAGAAATATGTTGAGCTGGGTGAGGCAGCTTACTTTGTCAGCGAATACAGAGAATTCGGCAATGACATGGTAAAAGCAAAAGCGATCGATGACCGTATCGGCTGTGCTGTTATGGTAGAGATGATCCGCGGTGAACTGGAGTATGATACCTGGTTTAGCTTCTCTGTTCAGGAAGAAGTCGGCTGCCGCGGTGCGATCGGTGCAACCTTTACCGTACAGCCGGATTATGCGATCTGTATCGAAGGCACTACCGCAGGTGACGTTACCGGTGTTACCGGTGACAAACGTGTTTGCTGCGTAGGTGGCGGCGCAGTCGTATCCTTTATGGATAACGGCACCATCTATGACAGAAAACTGTATCAGTATGCACGCAGCGTTGCAGATGAGCTTGGAATTCCGAATCAGACCAAAACCATGGTTGCCGGCGGCAACAACTCCGGTAAGATCCATGTAACTGCGGGCGGTGTTCGTACCGTAGCTGTTTCCGTTCCGACCCGTTACATCCATTCTCCGTCCTGCGTTGCGAAGAAATCCGATATGCAGGCAGTCTGTGATCTGGTCAAAGCATTAAACGACCGTCTGGGCGTAGAAGAATAATGCTGCGTCTGACCACCGATCAAAATCAGATAGAACGCGTTTTATTTGCGGATTGTCCGATGCAGAGTATCGGCATCCGCATGAAGATGCGTGCATTATACAAGGCGTACGGCCTTGCACATGACTTCTGCAGCTACTATATTTCGCAGGATGAGCAGGCTGCGGCAGTTTTATACGAAGGGGCTTTATTTTTCAGCGATACGCTGTATCGCTCGCTGCATTGGGAGGACAGCTTATCGCTGCTTCCGGTGCAGAACATCTCCTCCGATACGGTGCTGGATCTGACCGGTTTTGCACAGAAAAGCGGTACCTTCTTCCGATACGATAACCGTGAAGCGGTGGATGCACCGGAAGTAGTCCACGGAAAGATCGAGGACGCATACCGCATCTTGAAACAGGTATTTCCGGAAACCTTTTGCATCGGATCCGAATCCGAGCAAAAAGAATTCTATATGCAATGGTATTGCGAGATGTCGCATCGCATCCGC
>JBGUUN010000355.1:0-6024 GCA_045133555.1 Oscillospiraceae bacterium | reverse complement strand
CGGACAGGATCCGACAAAGCTGTACTGGACCGTACAGATCATAGGCAACAAGGATTCTCAGATCCCGGGAAACATTTTGTCCGACCGGATCTTGTCGGGTGAGTGGAGTAAAGACCATCGCTATACTGCTTCGGATATTGCCGGAGGACTGCACTTTGGCGTTTCCGAGCCGAATCCTGCGACAGGCGGATCGATATGGCATGATTTTTATGTTTCACCGGATGATCCGCATCTGATCTGGACGGAAAAAGGATGGACTTATAAAATCCCGCAGACCGCAACCTGTCAGTGGTGCGGTGAGATAGAGCTTGGCAACGAAGGCTGGGTCTATACCGTTAATTTTACCTCTACGCCGGATCCGGCCGGTTCAGCCGGTACTTACGGATATGAGAACGAGGCAAGCGTTGACGGTCAGAGTGCATATGCCTGGGCAGACTTTACCCACGGTGAGGTCAACGGTGTGATCGAAAAAGCCGGTGCATTTATGGCGGATGCCGGCGGCGGTAACTATGTCTGGGAAGTCCGTGCAATGATACCGGGCTTGGCACAGGACAAGAAGGCCGATTATCACTGGTACATAATGGATTATATGTACCTGTTGAATCAAAACAGCGAACGCCAAGGATATATTGAAAATGATATGAATCTTGCGAATGTGACGGTGGAGTACAACGGTGCTACCCTTCACGTTCCGAGAATCCAGGATGCGACAGAGAACGATTTGTTTGCATGGGACAATGCATGGACATCCAATCAAAACGGTGTTGATTACGGCCGAGAGATCAATCTCCTTTGCCGCTGCCAATGTAATGAGAGCAACTGTCAGTTCTGGAACGGCAGCTGCGGCGAATATTGGTTTGAGCAGGATGACGGTACATGGGCATCCAACGGATTTTGTCAGTGCTGGACGGCGAGTGAAAATGTGACCTTCACCTTTGTCTATGAGACCGAAGGATTGCCGTTGATACAAAACTACGGCGGCATCGGATATCAAGTACAGAATGTCGCGGAATTGTATTTCAAGCCGGATGCGACTGCAGCGGCAGGTGCATTGGTATCGGCTAAACACACCAATGTGCCGATACCGGGATTATTCAAAAAAGAGCTGACGCGGGACTTTGACGGATATACGGCGCATTATCAGATCACGGTCAATGAGGCAAAGGCGGTGCTGACAAACGGCAGTCCGCTGATCATCAACGATATCATGACCGATACGCTGGCATACATCAGCGGTTCGCTTGTGATCACAGCCGAGGATGCAAACGGAAATACCGCACTGCTGCAGCAGGATATACATTATACCGTCACCTATGACGGCACGGGCACGCAGACCGATCAGAACGGTAATGCGGTACATGTCCTGGATATTGTGATCCTAAATCCGCAGCCGGTCATGTATACGCTTGATTATGACGCAACATTGGTCATGCCCGAGCAGGTAACGGGAGCGATCAAGTATAAAAACTCCGCGGTCATTACGCTGTGGGGAGAAACACTCACAACAGACAGTACGGAAAAGGTATATGCGGATATTAATATTTCTGCCAAGAACTACCGTGTCGAGCTACTTAAGACCTGCGGATTGACATCGAAACCGCTTTCGGATGCTGTCTTTGGTCTTTACAATGACCAAGGCGGTCTGATTACATCGGATACCACAGATGGCGACGGCAAAATTCTCTTTCAGACGAACATTACCGATGGTATCGTTTTAAGAGAGCATGTACTTTATTATCTGCAGGAGATACAGCCGCCTACGGCATATCTGCCGGATGATACCAAGCATTGGTTTGTATTCTGTAATAAAACGGGAGATTCCTGTGAGGTCTGTCAAAGGGTCATCGGATGGGAAAATGCTGTCAGGATCCCTTTTGAGCAGATCGGAAAAGTCAATGCGGTAAACCAACCGTCCAACTATGAACTCCCTTCCACGGGAGGAATGGGTGTTATACCTTATGTACTTTGCGGTCTGATGCTGATATCGGCACCGCTTGTATACGGATTCAGTCTGAGGCGCAAGCATGGAAGGAGGTCACGAGAGTAGCCTCCCGCAAATGGCGTGAAATTCAACTTGTGCGCCTGGCTGATTCCAAAAAATAAAAACGAGAAAGGAATTTATTATGAAAAGATTTTTATCTTTACTGATGGCTGTGGCACTGCTCTTTACCATGGGCATCACTGCTTTTGCAGTGGTTGACGGTACGGGATCCATCACCATCACCAATGCGACTGTAGGCGATACTTATTCGATCTACAAGATTTTCGACGCCTCCATGGCTGTTGACAAAGATGGCAACCTTATCCTGAACAACGGTAAGGCGATCGTTTCCTATTCGATCGATAAGAACACCAACCAGTTCTTTAACTACATGTTCGGTGCTGCCGGCACTGTAGGTGATCTCTTCTCTTACAATGCCAATACCGGTGCTGTAACCAGAAAAGAAGGTGTTACCGACAGTGCGATCACCGATTATCTCAAAGGCATGGTTCAGGATTATACCAAAAACTATGCGACCGCTGCTGATCCGATCGTTGCAACCAGCGAGATCGTTAAGTTTGAAGATCTCAGCTACGGCTATTATCTGATCGACAAGGGCAACGGTGCTGCAGTTACCATTGACAGCAACACACCGGATGCGGAAGTTATCGACAAGACTCAGGAACCGGGCAACGATTTTGCAAAATGGGTCTGGGATGAAGAAGTTGTGATCGACGGTGTTAAAGGTGCATGGGTGAAAGATACTTCTGCCAACATCGGCGATGTAGTAAACTTCAAGGTCGAGTTTGACGCTACCAATTTCGATGGCGGAAATCAGATCAAATATTATACCGTCAAGGATACCAAGGGCGAGGCTCTGTGGGTCGAATTCAATACCATTACCGTTAAAGTCGGCGATGAGGTTTTATCTCAGGGTTACTATCACAGCACCTCCGGTGAGCATGCGACCGAGGAATGGGAATATCTCGGTACCTGGACCGATGAGAAAACGCCGGATAACGCACAGTGGTACCTGATCCACTACGGTTTTGATGAATTTGATATCGTTATTCCGTGGATGACCGGCCATGACTTTACCGGTACCACCAACGGTTTCACCATTGCATACGGTGAGAATGCACAGTCTCATTACGATTCTCCGGTCGATGTGGTCATCACCTATGATGCATCTGTAGAGCCGGGTGCAACCATCGGTACCGCACAGAAAAACAATCTGTGGAATACCGCGGATTTAAGCTGGACCTCCACTACCACCGACGGTCCGGATGATCCGAGCACCACTACCATCACGACTTATGCTCTGGGTCTGAATAAAATCGACGCAGATACCGGTGAGTTCTTAGAAGGTGCAGTATTCGAAGTATACCGCGATGCGGCTTGCCTGGTTCCGGTATATGTGATCCCGACCAACATCAAAGGTGTTTATATCCTGGATGACCTGGATACCATCGTCAGCGGTAAATTCAGAGAAACTTCCCGTGTGAAGTATGCAGCATATCTGGATGCATATCTGCAGGGTGCAAGACAGAAAAATGTCGTTGCCTCCGAAACAAACGGTAAGCTGGTTATTCTCGGTCTGGAAGCAGGTACCTATTATCTGAAGGAAACCAAAGCTCCGAACGGTTATAACACTCTGCCGGATCTTCGTGATGTTATTGTCGGTCAGACCAACAACTCCTTCTTTGTTGTTGCGGATGAGAATGGCAATGTTGTGAATAAACAGGAAGCTGAGGAAGGCTATACCAAGTACTCCTATACCGCAACCTCTACCACTGTTGAGAACAGCAAAGGCTTAGAACTGCCGTCTACCGGCGGTACCGGCACCATGCTGCTGATCACCATCGGTTCGATTGTTGCATTGGCTTTCGCTGTACTGCTGATTACCCATAAGAAGATGTCCGTTTACCGTGACTGATCGATCCGCGTAAATGTTTTATAGGAGGAGAGGAGCTTTCTTCTCTCCTCCTATCATGATATTACAGAAGGGGGATGCCTATGAGATCGCGTAAAACAGCAATTTTTCTGATCATCGGTTTTCTGGTAGGTATCTCCGTGCTGTTATATCCGGCATTCAGTGAATTCTGGAACTCTAAGACCCAATCCCGTGCTATTGTGGATTATGAATCCGTTTTGGAAGATCTTGAACCGGAAGATCATACCGCAATGTTTCAAGCAGCATATGACTACAACCAAGCTTTGTATGAGACTGCTTTCCCGCTTCATGATTATAGAAGCATCGGCGGATACCGTGAAGCCTTGAAGCTGGAGGGAACAAGTATCATCGGTTATCTTAAGATCGAAAAGATCGGTGTGGAACTGCCAATCTATCACGGCACATCAAATGAGGTGTTAAACCGCGGTGTCGGACATCTGGAAGGCTCCAGTCTGCCGGTCGGCGGTGCGAGTACGCACAGCGTGTTGTCCGCACACAGAGGTTTGCCGAGTGCGAAACTGTTTACCGATCTGGATAGAATGGAGATAGGGGATACTTTTCAGATCGTTGTTTTGGATCAGGTACTGACCTATCTGGTCGATCAGGTCAAGGTCATCACGCCAACCGAGTTTAATGACCTGCTGATAAAAGACGGTATGGATTATTGTACGTTATTCACCTGTACCCCCTACGGTATCAATACCCATCGTTTGCTGGTACGCGGCGTTCGCATTGAGACTGTCACGGAAAAACCGGCATTGTATGTGGCAAATGAGGCATTTTGCATTGAGCCGTTGATGGTAACGCCTGTGGTGGCAGCGCCGATGCTGCTTGCGTTTTTGATCCATTTGATGATAAAATACAGGGAACCGCCGAAAAAGAAGAAAGGAGATACGGATCATGCGAAATAAACGGATCGTGGTTTGTATGGTTTTATGGCTGATTTTGATCATGCCGATAACCGTTTTTGCGCAAACTTTTGATATGAAACAGACCGGCAGCATATCTGTTGCCTTGACAGAGCAGCAAGTACCGATCACCGGAGTAGAACTTTCGGTGTATTATGTTGCAAAAGCGGAGCAAAACAGCGACGGTAAACTGTTTTATACCTATACCGATGCATTTGAAGCCTGCGGTGCTCCACTCGATGATCCGACACTTTGCGAGAAGCTGGATACTTTTATCAGCGATCAGGTTTCCCTGCTGTATACACAGATCACCGATTTTAACGGAGAAGCAGTCTTTTCGGACCTTCCGCTCGGATTATATCTGGTGAAGCAGACCGCACCGGCGAAAAACGGTTTTATCTGTGCCGCTTTTCTTGTGACGGTACCGTATGAGACCGCAGAAGGTTACATTTACGATGTGGATGCGATGCCGAAAACCGATATCGGAAAAATAACGGATATTACGGTCAAAAAGGTCTGGAATACCGATACAAAAGACAAGATACCGGGAAGTGTGACGGTGTGGCTTTTGAAAAACGAGGATGTGATCAAAACCGCTGTCTTAACCCCGGACAATGATTGGCAGGTCACGTTCACCGATATGCCGGAAAGCGATGCATACAGTGTTATGGAGGAGAATGTTCCGGAAGGATTTACCGCAACCTATGAGCAAAACGGCTATGTATTTACCGTCACCAACAGCGCATCGCTGCCGCAGACCGGGCAGATCGTCTGGCCGATCCCGTTTTTGGCGGCGGTTGGTCTGCTGCTTATGACGGTTGGCACAGTGCTTTTGAGAAGATCGAGGAGCAGCCATGCGTAGAAAGCTTGGTATCGTCTGTATTTTATTGGGAATCGCTTGTATTCTTGCTTCGTTGGGGTGGATGGGGTACAACCGCCTGGACGAGCAAAATGCAGCGCATACCGCAGATGTGATACGGGAGAATGTAAAAGAGCAGATCGAAAAGCTGCCATCGGAAGAAGGAAAGCAGGAGCAAGAGGTTTGGCCGCAGGAGATGCCAACTATGCAGACAGATGGATATGACTGCATCGGCGTGTTATCCATCCCTGTGTTGGCGTTGGAATTGCCTGTTTTGACCGATTGGAGCTATGAAAAGCTAAAGGCAGCTCCGTGTCTTTAT
>JBGUUN010000354.1:0-2484 GCA_045133555.1 Oscillospiraceae bacterium | reverse complement strand
AAAGCAGAGATCAAGACCATTCTGGAAACCTATAGAGGTACCTATACCGCACAGCCGGATAACAGCGCTTGGTTTAACTGGATCTGCCAGATGGCGGCTTCTTTAGGCTATGCACCGAGCACCAAAGAGTACAAAGCAAATCCGGAAAGCTACAAAGGCCAGCCGGGTGATATCACCATGGTACTGCGTGTTGCTATCTGCGGCCGTCATAATGCACCGGACCTGTTTGAGGTCATGAGCGTTATGGGCGAAGATCAGGTAAATGCACGTCTGGACGCTGCAATTGCTGCATTATAAGTTATAGATACAGAGGGATATATTATGGAAGAGTTTTCTAACTTTATTACCGAGATCGTTGATGCCGATCTCGAATCCAATCCGGGACTGAAGATCCACACCCGTTTCCCGCCGGAACCGAACGGCTACTTACACATCGGCTCCGCAAAAGCGATCTTCATCAACCATTCCGTAGCTAAAAAATACGGCGGTCAGTTCAATCTGCGTTACGATGACACCAACCCGGCAAAAGAGGACAACGAGTACGTTGAGTCCATCCGTGAGGATTTAGAGTGGCTGGGTGCTACCCCAACCGGCGGTGTATTCTACGGCAGTGACTATTTTGAAAAATGCTATGAATTTGCAGTTAAACTGATCAAAGACGGCAAAGCATTCGTATGCGACTTGACCGCTGATGAGATGCGTGAGTACCGCGGCACTCTGACCCAGCCGGGTAAAGAGAGCCCGTACCGTAACCGCAGCGTTGAGGAGAACTTAGATCTGTTCGAGCGCATGAGAAACGGCGAGTTTGAGGACGGTGCTAAAACCCTGCGTGCAAAGATCGATATGTCCAGCCCGAACTTAAATATGCGTGACCCGGCGATCTACCGTATCACCAGAAAACATCATCACCGTCAGGGCAACAAGTGGGTAATTTATCCGCTGTATGACTATGCACATCCGATTCAGGACGCATTAGAGGGCATTACCCATTCTCTGTGTTCTTTAGAGTTTGAAAACCACAGACCGCTTTATGACTGGGTTGTTGAGAACATCGGCTTTGACCCGCGTCCGAAACAGAGAGAGTTCGCTCGCTTGAATGTTACCCGTACCGTTATGAGTAAACGTTATCTGCGTCAGCTGGTATTCGATAAATACGTTGACGGTTGGGATGACCCGCGTATGCCGACCTTATGCGGTCTGCGTCGCCGCGGTTATACCCCGAGCGCTATCTTCGATTTCGTACAGCGTGCAGGTATCTCCAAAGCAGACAGCATCGTTGATGTCGGTATGCTGGAGAGCTGCATCCGCGGCGAGTTGAACGATACCGCAGAGCGCAGAGTTGCGGTTATGGACCCGATCAAGGTGGTATTGACCAACTATCCGGAGGATAAAGAGGAGACCTTCGAGCTGCCGAATCATCCGAATAAACCGGAGCTGGGCAACAGAAGTGTTCCGTTTACCCGTGAGCTTTATATCGAGCGCTCTGACTTCATGGAGGATGCACCAAAGAAATTCTTCCGCTTAAAACCGGACGGCGAAGTTCGTCTGATGCAGGCATATGTTATCAAATGCGAAGAAGTCGTAAAAGACGAAGCAGGCGAGATCATCGAGCTGCGCTGCACCATCGACCCGGAGACCCGCGGCTGCAATCCGCCGGATGGCAGAAAGATCAAAGGTACCATTCATTGGGTCAGCGCAAAATATGCATATGATGCAGATTTATTCCTGTATGATTATCTGTTCACCAAAGAGAATTTAGGCGATTTAGGCGAGGAGGAATCCTTCCTTGACTATATCAATCCGGAATCTCTGGTAGAGATGAAAAACTGTAAACTCGAGCCGGCATTGGCTGATGCAAAACCGGGCGAGCGTTTCCAGTTTGTCCGTACCGGCTATTTCTGCAAAGATACCAAAAACGAAAACACCTTTAACCGCATTGTCGGCTTAAAGGACAGCTACAGCAAATAATTCTTTTCGGGAGCAGGAAACTGCTCCCGATTTTTGTTAAAAATCAAATTGACCTTTTATGGGTTTTGTGCTATACTAAAAAGTACAGAATCTGACATTTTATCAAAGGAGGATATCCTATGCCATTCGGTTATTTTGAAGAAGATGACGAAGTTACCTATACCGGTGACCGTCAGCATGTCAAGAAAAGACGCGACTATTCGCTGGAAGAAATGTACTATGGAAACGGTCCGGAAACCGTGACCAAGAAACGGGAGGATACCAACAATGAAACGCAGTTTTGATTGGTTGATGTTCGGTTTGACTTTAGTGCTTTCCGGCATCGCTTCGCTTGCATATATTGCATTTGCGGATAAATTGGCTTGGGGCAGCGGTTTCGGTACCTGTCTGTTGGTCGGCGGATTCTTTATGATCCCGTTTGTGCTGGGATTGGTCGGTGTGGTCGTTGCGCAGTGGCTGCGCGGCAGAACCCGCAATATCCGTTACAGAGGCAGCAGACTGATCTCGTTCTTGCTT
>JBGUUN010000353.1:0-1637 GCA_045133555.1 Oscillospiraceae bacterium | reverse complement strand
TTTGCCTTTCTTTTATATCAAGTCATTATTTATCAAAACGATGGTATAATTATACAATATTTCGAGAAAAAATGCAAGATGCAGAATGACGAAAAACAGATAGGTTATGCATATCATACTATGCATATAAGACAATTACTGTGTTTTTCGAGCATCTTTCGGGGGATTTTGCGTGACATTCTGCAATATACAGAAAAGTGTATATTTATTTCAATCGCAATTGTATTTGTGTATATTCACACAATTTTTGATGAATCATCGAAACAGCACAATCCGTGCTTTCAAAACAGCTTTCACTCGGTCTGTAATATCAGCACGGTCACGCGCAGGATAATACTCTGTCAAGCGCGGCAGAACAGCCCCAAGCGCATCCTCGATATCCGATCGGTCAGGATGAAGTTGCACACCGAACTGCGCCTGTGCCGTATGCATCATGCGCGAAAAGTTCATTGAAAACGGTGCGGCACGGAGGGATGACAAGAGTGCCTGCGGTGCAATATCATAGCGGCAGACCTGCGTATTGGACAAAAGCGCGGCACCGAGATCAAAAATCGGACAGTAGTCAAATCCGCCATCGACTGTGCGCAGAACCGCGATGTTGTTCAGATGTCTGTCATCGTTTGCAAACAGTGTATCGATCTCAAAAAGCAACGTCAGATATGCACCGAAGTCATCCAGTCCCGTCATCTGACGGATCGTATCGGCAAGCCATAGAATACGTTGTTTGTCGGAGGGCAGACCCGCCATGACGGCACGGTAATCGGAACCGATGTACCGCCGCAGAAGCTGTGCCGCCGTAACAACAGACTGTCCGGTCAAAAGAAAATCGGGAGAAGAGCAGCCGGTGCGCAGTTTTCCGTCGACGGTGAGCATTTCCATGTGATAGGGAACCGCCCGAAATGGAATCTCCCATTTTGACAGAAGATGAGAGCACAGTACTTCCGCAAGTGCTTCATAACCGAACAGATCGAGCTTGTACCATCGACCGTCCTCACACCATTTTTCCTGGTTTCCTTTGGAGGAGGTCAGTGCAATCTGCCGGACTTCTTTTTTCGGTACACTCATAACAGTACAGCCTCCATCCACTGGTGATCCTCCGCCATTCTGCCGCCTGTTTTCTGCACGATATCAAACACATTGTACTCGTCCACACCGATGGCATCGAGATAGCTGCGCAATCCCGCACGGGTGCGCGGCATACAGCGATCCTCCAGAAATTCCAGCAGATCGTCCCATGTCGGCGTCAAAACTCTGCCAAACGCCGTGACTACCCAATCATCCGTGTAATTTTCCACACAGACGGTATGTGCATCCTCGTCTGCAAGAATGACAGAGCAGAGCTTATCCGCATCATAATAGGTAAACTGCCAGAGCCGATGTCCCGCCGCCCGGGAGGTTTCCTCAAACTTGGACAGCGGAATCGGCATCGGTTGTTTCTTGGGATGTTTCATTGTGAATTACGCTTCCACCAGCGCACAGAACTGCTCGACATCCTCCGCAAACGCGGCAAGACCGGCTGCCCAGAATGCTTTGTCGGTCAGGTCAACGCCCGCAATCGCCGCAGCATCCTCAACCGTGCATACAGAGGTGGCACCCAGCAGCTTTTTGTACATCGGCACAAAGTCCGCACCCATTTC
>JBGUUN010000352.1:0-4488 GCA_045133555.1 Oscillospiraceae bacterium | reverse complement strand
CGCATCCAGCACGGCATTGATCAAAGTCGGATCCACCGTTTTAGTGACACCGACCAATCTTACCGCATCCTTTTCACGGGATACAGCCGCACAGGCTTGCTCCATCTGTTTTACTACCGCATGATATTGCCTGACCGCATTAGGTGCCTCCACTGATGAGTTCGCCTCCGATCACAACATTATCATACAAGCTGACGTAGGATGCATCGGTGGAATAGCGGCTGATGACGATATCCTCGTCCTCATAGACCGGATCCACGCGTCTGAACAGCAGATTCTTGCCGCGCACGATATATACACCCTTCACGCCGTCTTTGAAACGCAGCGCATGTTTGCTGATACCGATGCCCTCATAAGATGCCACCGTGATCGATGCTTTTTCATAACGCGCGTTGATGAAGTTTTTATTCATAATACTGCTTTTGAAAACAAACAGCGTATTACCGTTTTCGTCCTTCTCGGAACGAATCAGTTCCAAAGTATAGGCACCGCTTCCGAGCGAGGAAAAATGAACGTTTACTTTCTGACCCTCATGCAGCTGCTCGGTCAGTTCATTGGTTTTGGCGATCGCACAGTAATACCAATAGTTAGAAGTGACGATCTTGCCAAGTCCCGAACTGCTTGCTTTCTTCTTATCCAAAAGCCCAACAGCATCCGACACGGTCATAGCATCTGCGGCATCGAGATTGATCACCGCTTCCATACCGTCGGTCTTAGCGGAGAAATATCCGTTTGCCGGTGCGGCGATGCTGTAAAGCGATTTGCTGTCCGCGCTGAGCAGACCGATCTTGGTCTGCAGCTGCTGCATCGCAGCGCTGTAATCGGTTGCGTCACCTTTACAAAGCTGCAGTTTATTGAGCTGATAGGTCAGACTGTCTTTGATCTCTTTGGCCTTGGTGTAGTTGCCGGACTGGATCTGACCGACATATTCCGCCTGCAGCTGTTCGATCTGCTTGACGATGATATCGATACGGCTTCCTGCCACCGCACCCTCCGCCGAAAGAGTCTTTAACTGCTCATACTCTTTGGTATACTCCTCGATGAGCTGGAGATTGATCTGATCCTGCTGCGAAAGATATACCGACGCAAGATCACTCCCTACTCTGACACGCTGACCGTCCTCATAATTACATTTGAGCACGCCGCTGTCACCGCCCGGTACCACAAGTTCATCGCGGACAAAAAAACCGTCCAGCGTGATTTCATCCACCAATGTGGTCTTAGCCACCGTTTCCGTCTCATACGGCTTATGGAGATACGTCCAAAGATGATGTCCGATAAATGCTATAACAAAGACCAAAAAGACGGTCAGAAATACACGATATATTCTGTTTTGCCGACTGTAAAAAAAATCACTCATCTTTATGCCTTTGCCGTTTTTAACCTATAAATTTTATTACGATCATTCCGCGTTCTGCGCATCCGCCATATTGATGGCACGGGACGGAATAACGGTAGATACCGCATGTTTATAAACCAGATTCTGCTTACCGTCGCTCTCAAGTAAGATCACATAGCTGTCAAAACCTTTTACGATTCCCTTAAACTGGAATCCGTTGGTCAGATAAACCGTGATCGGAATGCGCTCGGTTCTTGCATAATTTAAAAATGTGTCCTGAAGATTCTTTGGCTTTACCATAAAATAACCTCCTGATACCGCGATGAAGTCGCAGCAGTTTCTTTTGCTCGGATTCGTTTCCGATGCGTAGTATATGGCTATTCTAATTGTAGCATAATTCACTACAAAAAGCAATACAACAGAACAATTATTTTTTCATAAATACCGCATCCACCGTGCGAATCGCAGCTTCTGAGAGCTCTTTATCGGTCGGATAATCCTCTCTGAAAAGCCAGGTGATCCCTTCTTCCCTGCGAAACCAGGTCAGCTGTCTCTTGGCATATCGGCGGCTGCTTTGCTTCAATCGCTCGAGTGCTTCATCCAGACTCTGCTCACCGGTGAAGTAGGATTCCAGCTCTTTATAACCGATCGCCTGATATGCGGTCGGTTTTTGTTCCATCGAAAGCACCTGACGTGCTTCTTCCAAAAGTCCGCTTTCCACCATGATATCCACCCTGCGGTTGATACGGTCATAAAGCAGCGCACGGTCTTTGCAGTCAAGCCCGATGAATGCCACCGGGTGATACGGAGAAGCCGTCATCCTGCTCTCTTCCTGCAGCTTTGTCATAGTCTTACCGGTCAGACGGTAGACCTCAACGGCACGTACCAGACGGATGGTGTTGTTTTTATGGATCCTTGCAGCAGATTCCGGATCGATTTTGGAAAGTTCTTCGTATAAAGCATCCCTGCCTTCATCGGATGCGACCTGCTCGTATAATGCCTGACGCAATGCTTCATCCGATGCGATCTCCTCAAACTGCGTACCGGTGATCAGACTGCGGATGTATAATCCTGTACCGCCGGCAATGATCGGGGTCTTACCGCGGGAGATGATATCCGCAATACAGTCTGCGGCGTCTTTGACATATTCCGCAACCGAATATTCCTCTTGCGGCGGCAGAAAGTCGATCAGATGGTGTTTGATGCCATCCATCTCCTCGACCGTCGGTTTTGCGGTACCGATATCCATGCCGCGATAGATCTGCATACTGTCGGCAGAGACGACCTCTCCGTTATAATGCTTGGCAAGCGCAATGGCAAGCGAAGTTTTTCCCGATGCGGTCGGTCCTGCGACCACGATCAGCGGTATCGACATAATGTTCTCTCCTTTACAAGATCCTGCCGAAACGGCGGTCAAGTTCCTGTTTTGCAATGACCTGCAAAATCGGTCTGCCATGCGGGCAATGGCGCACGGTATCGTCTAAAAACAGCTCTCTGGCCAGATGCAGCAGTTCCTTTTCGCTGTTAATATCATGTGCTTTGATTGCCGCTTTACATGCCATCTCATGCATCAGCTCATCGATATACTGCGGTGCATCCGATACCCCCAGCGACAGCTTCTTGGCAGTCTCCAAGATCGGGGTAAACGGTTCGACCTGCGATAAAATCGGCGGGACCGAGCGGATGAGCAAGGTATGATTCCCAAAATCATCAAAGGTGAATCCCATCTTCTCTAAGTTTTCCCGCTGCGAGAAGATCAGTTCAAATTCCTCCGCAGCCGCGGATACCGCATACGGTACCATCAAAAGCTGCGATTCGCCGAGTGAGATCTGCTTTTTCAGGCGCTCATAGATCATACGCTCATGTGCCGCATGCTTATCGAATAAGATCACATTCTCTCCGCATTCGATCAGCACATAGGTCGCAAACAGTTCACCCACATATTTGAATTCCAATCCGGCAAGTGCTTCTTCCTGCGGGATATAGAAAAATTTTTCTTCTTCCTCTTTCGGCTTCGGACGCACCGACTTCTGTTCTAACTGCTCTTTCTCCTCTTTGGAGATCAGATTACTCCAGTCAAATTCCGGCGGAGCGACCACATCCTCTTTCGGGATGGTTGGGTCTTGCGTAACCCGCTTTTCTCTGATCTGCACCTTTTCTTTGATCACAGGTGCTTGCGGTACGGATTCTTCCGGTGCAGGCACTATGATCTCCTGCGGTTTTATTTCGATAACCGGAGCTGCAGCGGGAACATTTGCTTCACCGCCGAATGCATTGCGATATTTGGATGCCGTCGGTTTGGTCTGCTCGATAACAGGCGCTTTTTTATCAAATTCGATCTGGGTACCGCGTACCTCATTCGGTGTCGGCGCAAGCGATACGGTACGGTTCATCTGATTCTGCAGCGCATCGTGCGAAAGCAATGTGTTTTTCACCGCAAAATAAACCGCATCATACACCGCTTTTTCATCCGAGAAACGAATCTCGATCTTTGCGGGATGGACATTGACGTCCACCATGCTGTATGCCACATCCACATTGACGACACAGCCAGGGAATTTACCGACCATGATCGAACCCTTATACGCATCTTCCAACGCAGCCGCACAGGTCTTGGATTTGACAAAACGGTTGTTCACATAAAAATGCTGCATACCGCGGGTCGCTCTGCCGGCATCCGGACGGGTGATAACACCGCTGACCGTGATTCCGTTGAAGGAGTAGTTCACCGGGATCATACCCAGTGCAAATTCCCTGCCGAAAACACCGTGTACGCTGTTTAACAGATCTCCGTCGCCGCCGCCCGTGATACGTACCGTACCGTCGGTGATATAGCGAAACGAGATCTCCGGATGGGACAGCATGATCTTCTCCACCACGCTGGTGACTGCAGAAGTCTCTGCTGCATCCTTTTTGAGGAATTTCAAACGTGCCGGAACATTGTAAAACAGATTGCGAATGATCAGCGTGGTGCCGTCCGGACATCCGGTCTGTTCAAATAAGACCTGTTCACCGGCTTTCATGCGCAGAATATTGCCGAATTCATTATCTTTTGTTTTACTGGTCATCTCGACCTCGGATACCGCACAAATGGAAGCAAGTGCTTCACCGCGGAAACCCAGAGTTGCGATCGACTGCAAGTCCGCTTC
>JBGUUN010000351.1:0-3133 GCA_045133555.1 Oscillospiraceae bacterium | reverse complement strand
CCCGGGATCAGCTCACCCTGACAGCTTGCTTTTGTACCGTAATCAAACGCGGTGAATGCCGCCCATTTGTAAGCTTCGCAGACCTGCTCCGGACTCTCAAAGGTGTCATGCGGCAGAGAATCAAAGAATGCCTTGTCATCCGCCTGAGAAGAAGCTCGGGTGGAGAATGCCGTACCGTTGAACCAGGTAAATCCCGCTTCGATCGCCAGATCGACCAGCCGCTCCATCTTCTCGATATCCAGTACGGTCTTGCCGTTTTCCTTTTTGTAGATCGGATGGATCGGTACCATATTCTGACGGGAGTATACCAGCACGTCAAAGTATCTCTTGATCACAGCAAAATGCTCATCAGACCATAACGGTACATTATGGTTTGCAGCGACGGCAGCGTAATTAAACCAGTTGACATAGCGCTGTTTCTGCTGTCCGGTAGACGGAATACGGATCGGATACTCGTCTACCACAAATTCCAGTTTCTGGGTCTCACCCGCATGGGATACGATAAAGATCCACTTTCTGCTGCGGAATTTGCGGACGTATTCCACTTTTGCCAAAAATGCGACCGCTGCGGAAATACCATTCGGCGTGAAAATATTGAACATCGGACGGTATACGTCATATACGGTGTACGGTGCGCGGCGGACGACATTCGCATTGACATCGTTTTTTAAGTACTCACTGCGCATCTTCGCACCGGTATTGACCTCAACCGGCAGCGTGACCATCTCAAACAAACGGTAAGAACGGTGCTCACCGATGACCTCAACAGTCACCGGGATACCCGGTTTTAAGCCGTTTAACATAATATGCACACCCGCATAACCGCCGTTTGCCGCACTCACACGGTAATGCTTCACACCGTCTTTGGTGCAAGTATCCGGGTATATGCACTCCAACTCATCAAATAAAGCTGCATCAAATTTTCCGTACATAATAAATTTCCTCCCGATACGCAAGCTTTTTTCGCTGCGTTCTTTAAGGCTATTATAACCCCAAAAACAGATTACGTCAATATGAAATATAACAAAAAAACGGTTTGATTTTCATTTGTTTTGTATGACGCAAACAAAAAGGACTGCCGTCAAAAGACAGCAGTCCCAAAGGCACTGATTGCTTATTCTGCTTTTGCCATAACCGCTTTCATCAGCTCATCCTTGACCTTACGGTACAGAGCGATGTCTTTGGTGTAGTCAGCATAGCCGTTGAATACTTTCTTGCAGATTGCCAGAGCTTCCTCATACGGCAGCTGCTCGAGTAAACCTAAATCCTCATAACCGATTCTCATACCTTCGGTACGAGCGGTTACGCACGGCATATCGCCCCAAGAGAAGATACAGCCGCAGTCGCCTGCCGGCAGCATCATTGCGTATTTTTCGAAGAAGTCCATCGGTTTCGGAACGAACTGTTTTGCAGAGCGCTCATACAGCTCATTGGAGCCTACGGAAGCCCAATGTAAGAAACCGGTGATGTTCGGGTACAGGATCGGAGCCCAGCACAGCCATACCTGACGTAAGTGCTCCATATCCAGCAGTCTGTTGCAGTAGTTGCCGCCCGGAGTTAAGCAGCTGTATACAAACAGCTCAACGCCTTTTGCAACCTGAGCGTCGTAGTATTCTTTATCCTGCTCGTAGATGTCCAAAGACGGGCACCATACTTCGATGGTATCGTCCAGAGCATGGGTCGGCAGCATCGGCTCGAGCATCTTGATGCCCGGCATAGCTTCGTGCATGATATCAACAATGCGGCGATAGGTATTCTCAAGAGCATCGTTCGGCTCATCCATGCAGCACTGCAGCCATCTGTCGTTTAAGCCTTTACGGTTAACGAATTCATACATCTGCTCAGACAGATCTTTTAAGTATGCTTCGCCCTTCTCGCCCGGGATCAGCTCGCCCATGCAAAGTGCATCGGTACCGTAGTCAAATGCATCGAATGCAGCTTTCTTGAATGCTTCGCTGACTTCTTCCGGACCTTCAAAGGTATCGTGCGGCAGGGAGTCAAAGAATGCCTGATCGTCATCCTGACCGGAAGCACGGCCGGTGAATGCGGTGCCGTTAAACCAGGTAAAGCCCGCTTCGATTGCCAGATCAACGATTTTTTCCATCTTCTCGATGTCCAGAACCGGTTTGCCGTCTACCAGACCGTAGATCGGATGGATCGGTGCCATATTCTGACGGGAGTATACCAGCACGTCAAAGTATTTCTTGATCATGTTGTAATGTGCTGCAGACCATGGCTCTAAGCCGTGATTTTTAGCAACCACACCGTAGTTGAACCAGTTGACATAACGCTGTTTCTGCTCCTGGGTGCTCGGGATGCGTACCGGATACTCATCCACTACGAATTCCAGTTTCTGGGTCTCACCTGCATGGGAGATGATGAAGGTCCATTTTCTGCTGCGGAATTTGCGGATATACTCGGTTTTTGCAAGGAATGCAATTGCAGCGGTAACTCCGGTCGGATTTAAGATGTTGAACATCGGACGGTATACGTCATATACCATGAACGGAGCACGGCGGATCACATACTCATTGATATCATCCTTTAAGTACTCGGAACGCTGTTTTGCACCGGTGTTGACCTCAACCGGAAGTGCAGCCATGTTGAATAAACGGTAAGAGCGGTGATCGCCGATGACCTCAACGGTGACCGGAATGCCCGGTTTTAATCCGTTTAACATGATGTGCACGCCTGCATAGCCGCCGTTTGCGGAGCTGACGCGATAATGCTTCACACCTTCTTTAGTGGAAGTGTCCGGGTAAATGCTCTGCAGCTCATCAAACAAAGCCGCATCAAATTTCTCGTACATATAAATTTCCTCCTTCGGACAGGTTTATTTCTTACCTGTCTCCTTTGCTTTTATTGTACTCAAGGAAGCACAATTTGTCAAGGGTATTCTAAAAAATCCTGTTTGTTTTTTTGTGCCTTTCTTATAAACAGCGAAAGTTTTTTGATGTATTCTTTTGGAAAATTGTGCAACCTTATTGAAAAATAAGCAAAACTTTTTGGGGCTGAAAGGGGTATAATTAAAATATATATTGTATGATTGGAGGTATTCTTAGATTATGCAACAATTAAAATTTCTATGGGGAAAGATGAAAGGCTACCGTCTGCGCTATGCGATCGGTCTGCT
>JBGUUN010000350.1:0-2367 GCA_045133555.1 Oscillospiraceae bacterium | reverse complement strand
GCATTGGTTTCGGCACAGCCTTTTGCAATGACTGTTTGATCTGATAGTATTTCTGCAGCGACCACGGTTGATGCGTCAGCGGTTCCTCGGAGTGTCAGCGTGGAGTCACACTGAAACAGTGCGTGATCGGAAAATACGGGATATAATTGCAGCATACGGTATTCCTCCTTGTTGTATGCAAAATCTTTGGTTTCATTATACAATATCCGCTCAAAAAACGCAAGGGGTTTTCCGATTTTCCTGTACAGTTTTTTTCGATTGACTTTTTGCCCCGAATCTGTTATAATAATGTTCAGAAAGAAAAGGAGGTATTTCGGTTATGGAATACAAAGCAAGAAACGAAATGGACCCGCGTTTTCAGTGGGACATGTCACACATTTACGCAGACAAAGCCGCATGGGAAGAAGCTTACGCAAAGGCAGAAGCGCTTGTCGCAGAGCTTCCGGCTCTTGAAGGAACCCTCGGTGCATCCGTCGATTCTCTGAAAAACGGTCTTGATAAGCTGTACGAAGCAGCAGAGGCGGTTGAGCTTGTCTATCTGTATGCGATGCTTTCCAAGTCAGGCGACAACGGCGATCCCGAAAATCAGAATATGGACGGACGTGCGATGAATCTGTATGTCGCGTTCTCCACTGCGGTTTCGTTCTTCGATCCCGAAGTTCTGTCCATCGATGAGGCAACGCTGAATGGCTATATGAACGACCCCGCACTTGCAGGATACCGTCATATTCTCGAGGATACCGCACGCGGTCGCGCTCATACGCTCGATGCCAAGGGTGAGCGTATGCTTGCTTTGCTGGGTGACGCAGCACAGGCTTCCTCCAACACCTTTGACATGTTTGAATCCGTCGATATGACGTTCCCGAAGATCAAGGACGAAAACGGCGAAGAAGTCCAGCTGACGCACGGCAACTTTGCGGTTTTCCGTGAATCCAAAGATGCACGTGTACGCCGTGAATCCTTTGAAGCATATTTCGGAGAGTTCAAGAAGTATATCAATACGCTCGCGGCAATGTACGCAGGTTCGGTCAAGATGGATTCCTACTATACCGATGTCCGCGGTTACGAAAGTGCTTGTGCGCGCGCACTGTTCTCGGGCAATGTTCCCGTCTCTGTTTATGATTCTCTGATTGAAGCAATTCATGAGGGTCTTCCGACGATGAAGAAGTACCTTGCACTGCGCAAAAAGGTGCTCGGTCTTGAGACGCTCAACATGTATGACCTCTATGTTCCGATGATCGACGATGTCGACTTCTCCGTCACCTACGATGAAGCAAAGGAACTCGTAAAGAAAGCAACAGCGCCGCTCGGAGAACGCTATGCCGCACTGCTTGATGAAGCATACGCAAACAACTGGATGGACGTTTACGAAAACAAGGGCAAGACGACCGGTGCTTTCTCCTGCGGTGTTTACGGTGTCCATCCGTATGTCCTGCTCAACTACACCGATACGCTTGACGATGCCTATACCATGGCACATGAGCTCGGTCATGCGATGCACTCCTATTTCTCCTCCGAAGCAAATGATTTTGCCAATCACGATTACCGCATCATGGTAGCGGAAGTTGCATCCACTGTCAACGAAGTGCTCCTCTCCAAGTATCTGCTTGCAACGGAAACCGACAAGAAAAAGCGCGCGTATATCCTCAACCATCTGCTCGAGGGCTTCCGTACCACCGTCTTCCGTCAGACGCTGTTTGCAGAATTTGAGCGCAAGGCACATGACATGTACAAGCAGGGCATCCCGCTGACAGCTGAAACAATGAATCGTGTCTACCGTGAGCTGAATGAGCTTTATTATGAGGGCGCGACCGTCAATGAGCTGCAGGATATTGAGTGGGCACGCATTCCGCACTTCTACAATGCGTTCTATGTATATCAGTATGCAACCGGCTTCTGCTCTGCGGTTGCCATTGCCAATCACATTCTGACGACCGGTGACGCTTCGGGATATCTGAAGTTCCTGTCCACCGGCGGTTCCGATTATCCGATTGAGGAGCTGAAGATTGCAGGTATCGATCTGACAAAGCCCGATACCGTCAAGAATGCTCTCTCCGTCTTTGCAGATACGCTGGACGAACTGGAAGCACTGCTTGCTGAAATCTGATCAAAACATTACGGGAGCACCCTCTTATGGGGTACTCCCGTCATTTTTATTCAGTCGTTGTTTCGTTTGCGGTCAGTGTGTACATAAGGTCTTCTTCTGCGCCCGGTGTCTGAAGGGTGACCTTCCATTTACCGTCGCGGACCATGGTATAGGTTGTCGTTGTACGGTAATAGTAAAGTACTTCTCCCGTTGCCTTATCCTCCGCACGGCAGGTCATCGTAATCAGTGCCTGTGCGTTATCTTCATTGATAAACGCGGTG
>JBGUUN010000349.1:0-3201 GCA_045133555.1 Oscillospiraceae bacterium | reverse complement strand
AGTCCTTCCGGACGGACAAAAAACATCTGATAGACCTTTTGCTCCAAGGTCATGGATGCCAAAACGGATGCCGCGGTTGCCGGCTGCGGTGCCGGTGATTCCTCTTCGGAAGAAGTTTCTGCGGACGAGATCTCCTCGGAAGATACTTCCTCGGATGATATTTCTTCTGATTCGCTCTCCTCTCCATCTTCCTGCTCGATATTGGAGGAGGTTTCCTGCGATACAACTTCGGCATCAGACTGTGGATTTTCCGACTCTAAACCGTTGGGTACAACACTTGTGCAGCCGAGCAAACCGATACATAGACACAGCGAAAGGACTAAAATCAAAAATCTTCTCATTGTGACAGCTCCTTAATACAGATTTTACGGTACAGCTTAAAATCGTGAAAACGGTACCAGATCAAACGGCAGAAAATATCCGCTTCCGCCATGCCGTAAGCTTTGGGATGCATACGGCGGATATTCTCGAGTATATTTGCAAACCAGTACGGAAATCCGGCATTTTCGAGCATTTCTTTCATCTCATCATCCATCAGATCCGAAACGGTACCGATCGAGGCGGCATTGGTGATATCCGCGGCAGTCTGCGGCGGAATGTTTGCATCGATCAGCATACGGTACAGATCATCGGTATCGGTGAAGATCTCATGCGGTTCGATAAAATCGTGTCGGACATATTCATCATAGTTATTCGCCCAGAGGCGGCTGCTATGACCGATCGAAAAGAGTTTGACCAGCTGCTCGAAAGAATTCGGCAGGAAATACTTAAACAGGTGCGTCAGATACCCAAGACTTCCATCCGGCATATATTCCGGCTCTCTGCCGATCGTAGACATCAGATATGCAGTCGTTTCGGCAACATACGGTGTCTGCTCATCAATCTGACACTTAGAACTTTTTTCAAGCTTACACAGCATATCGAGCATCGGCATGCTAAACAGCTCTACCACAGTAAGCCCGGTGCCAAGCAGATCATCCAATTTACAGGAGGTAAGCAACCCCTCCTCATGAACCGAAGTATCCAGGCAAGCCGCGGTCACATCGTTTACCCTGACCCCTGCCGGCGTGATCAGATAGGCTCTGCGGTCTGTTCCGACCGCAGTCGGACCGCCGCCGATCACCGACAGTTTATCAAAGTTCTGTTCAAAATCAAGCGATGGCAGGTTGGCTTCCTTATCCACCGCAAGTTGTTTATAAAAACGGCGGAAGCGGCCAAACGGCATGGTACGGAATGCGCTGACCTGCAGCAGATGATCCTTGGAGTACAGCTCGGAAAGAACTTCATACCCCTTTTCCACACCGCTGTCGGTACAGCAAATATGCAGATGATTTTTATTTTTACTGCGTTTGAACGCATCAAAGGAAAGATCGTATTCCATTGGGTCCAGTCGGGACACACCCAGCAGATATGTCAAATAGCTATACGCCCAGCAGCCGGTCACAAAGCATGGACCGATCTTTTCATAAATGCCATTTAATGTCTGCAAATGGCCGAAAAGTCCTTCTTTTGCAAAATAGCGCAGTTCCTCATTGACTCTATCTGCGATCTCCTGCGGGATCAGCTCGCCAAAATATCCGGAAAGCAGGAATTGGATATGATCGATGATCGGCTCACACTGCGGTGCGACCGATTGCAGCACCGTAGAAAACAGCGGGAAACGCTCGATCTGCATTGCGATACATTCCGGACCGTCATACACGATTTGCTGAACACGTTCCGGCTCGAAGTAGGAAAAATGGTTTTCAAGCTGTTTGGCGGAACAAAGATGCTTTGCAGTCGATTCTTTTTTGCTCAAGGTATTGGCGCAGCAGATCGCGTGGTAATGCGACTGCTGTGCACGGTAGCAATATCTTGCATCGCTGACGGCACAGACCGGGATATTGTACTCCGCACCGAGCATACAAAGGATCTCGGTGATGTCCCTATCCATACTCGGGCAGACCTCGATATAGTCAAACAACTGTGCCGCATCCAAAAAAGATTCGGCATTCGGCATATTGTTTTTATGATGGAAGAAGATACCGCTTTCACAGCAGCTTCCGATCAAAATATCCTCACGGTGGTCGATCAGATACTGCAGCGAAACAGCAGAGTCCTTACCGTTTTTGGCGCAGGCGGTCAACAGCTTATAGATCTTACTCATACCTTCTGCGTTTTTCGCAAGCAGCGAAACACAGAAAGTATTATGGAAATCATTTTCAAAGAGATCATTCTGCACCATCAGTTCTGTGCCGAGGATCGGAATGAAATCCTTCTCTTTTTTTGCGGCAGCAACATAATCATAGATGCCGCAGACCGTCATACGGTCGGTGACGGCAAGACCGTTTATTCCAAGCAGTTTTGCCTTGTCAAGATATTCTTTTGGTGTGCTCAATCCCTCCATCGTGGTAAAATTGGAGTACACCTTTAATTCATAGCGTTTTTTGGACATAGTTTACCCTAATAAAGACAAGTATTCTGCGGTTTTCTTCTGCAAATATGCGGCATCCTCGACAGAAAGTGCATACAGGATATCGCCGCGGTGTGCGATCAGATGCGGCAGACCGATCGGAGATTTTCCGGTGATCGATGCATACAGCACGCAGGCTGCAAGATAAGTTCCTTCTAAGCTTGCGTGTTCGCCGTCGGTATAATAAAGATCGACAGTGTTATTTTCATCCTGCAAAATCGACTGCCATACGGCACCGACCGGAGCTAAGATCGCATGATTTTCGGCAGCAAGCTGTGTATAGGATTCGATCATGATCTGCTGATGTTCCGGATATGCTTTCTCCGCCCAGGTCATATAGGCGACCGGTTGTGCATAGACATTCTCTGAACTACGGACCATATCGCAGAGTGCTTTACCGTCGGAAAGCAACGCCTCTTTTCCCGGGAAAGGATGCGCCGCCTGCTGCAGCACGACATAGTCATAGTCGCCGAATTTCAAGTTATAATGAATTTCCGGCTCGCGCAGATGTTCGCAGAGCATTCTGCCGCCATGACAGATCATAGCCGAAAACATCGGCTCAACCCCGTCTTTTTGCGCCTGTTCACTTTCGGTGAAGTAACGGAAAATATACGGCAGATCGTTAAAATAGGTATGGCTGTTGCCGATAAACAAAATCTTTTTCATAAATTCATTTCCTCCACAATTTTCTATGGTATTTTCTGTCTTTGTACTTATTATACAGCATTTTCTATCAAAATGCAAGCAAA
>JBGUUN010000348.1:0-3786 GCA_045133555.1 Oscillospiraceae bacterium | reverse complement strand
AGGTGCAACCTACCCGTACGGTGTAGACCCGCATGACTGCAACATCCGTATCGCACCGAGCTATCCGAGCTGCGAAGAGCTGCAGACCGCGATTGATCTGTTCTGCCTTGCAGTCCGTCTGGCATCTCTGGAGAAGAGACTCAACGATCTTCTGTAATAACATCCATCTCCCGCATAAATATGCGGGAGATTTTCATTTTTTCACAATTTTTCACTTTTATGAGGTGAATTATCACGGTAATATTCGTTTTCGTTCATGGATAATTTAAAAAGTTACCGTATAATAGAAGCGTGGAATTTCACATTACAAAAGAAAGGAGTGATCGATTGAAGTTTCGTAATGAGATCAAGCACGAGATCAATCGTTATGATCTGACCGTGCTGCGCAGCAGACTCTCTGTCGTGATGAGACGGGATGCACATGCGGTAAACGGCAGCTATACCGTACACAGTCTGTATTTCGATACGCCGTCGGATAAGGCTTTGCTCGAAAAGATCAATGGCGTCAATGCACGCGAAAAGTTTCGCATCCGCTACTACAACGATGACGTCGGTCATATCAATCTCGAAAAGAAAAGTAAGTTAAACGGTCTTTGCAACAAGCAAAGTGCACCGCTTACCGTAAAACAGACCGAGGATATCCTAAACGGAGATATCGAATGGATGCTGCAAAGCGAATACGGTCTGATCCGTGAACTGTATGCCAAGATGAAAAACACCTTGCTGCAGCCGAAAACCCCGGTCATTTACGACCGCGATCCGTTTGTCTACCCGGCAGGCAATGTCAGGGTGACGTTAGACTACAATATTCGTGTGGGTAATGCTGTCTGCGACTTTTTGGATCCGCAGCAGATGACGATGCCGATCAGCGATGCGGTGATCTTAGAGGTCAAATGGGACGAGTTTTTACCGCAGATCATCTCGCGTGCGGTCGCACTGCCAAATCGCAAAAGCGGTGCATTCTCGAAATATGCCGCATGCCGTATGCTGGATTTCTAAGAAATCCGATTTTAAGAAATCCGATTTTTAAGAAATCCATAACGATAACCAAAAGGAGAATAAAAGCATGACTTTCAATGATATTTTCAAATCCGGATTTTTAGAGAACGTAAACAGCGTCAGCTTATTGGATATGGCGATCGCTCTGGTGCTGGCATTCGGCATCGGTTTATTCATCTACCACATCTACCGTAAGACCTATCAGGGTGTAATGTACTCCGCAAGCTTCGGTGTGACCTTGATCGCATTGACCATGATCACCACCGTTGTCATTTTAGCGGTCACCTCCAACGTTGTGCTCTCGCTCGGTATGGTCGGTGCGCTGTCCATCGTTCGTTTCAGAACCGCGATCAAAGATCCGCTGGACATCGCTTTCTTATTCTGGTCCATCGCAGTCGGTATCGTATTGGCAGCAGGTCTTATCCCGCTGGCAGTCATCGGCAGCATCATCATCGGCGTGATCTTGGTTTTATTCGTCAACAAAAAATCCCATACCATGCCGTATATCTTGGTCGTTCACTGCAATGACTTTGCAGCTCAGAAAGCAGTCGAACTGTTTTTATCCGATAAGGTTTCCCGTGCGGTATTAAAGAGCAAGACCGTACAGAAAGAAAGCATCGAGATGCACATTGAGGTCCGCTTAAAATCCGAAAATACCGACTTTGTCAATGCACTTACCGGCATTGCAGGCGTGGAGAGTGCGGTACTGGTCAGCTATAACGGCGATTATATGAACTGACGGGAGGGTAACGATGTCCACCCATAAGTATTTTAACCGCATCGTCTGCGTGGTGATGACGGTGGTGCTGCTCATCACGGTGGTCATGATGAACGGTGAAGCGCTCGGTATGACAGGAAAAGCGCGTACCTTGGAATATGAAAGCAAGCTGTTTGATACCTCCAAGGTGCATACTGTCGATATCATCATCGATGATTGGGACGGTTTTATCGATACCTGCGAATCCGAGGAATATTCGATCTGTGATGTCACGGTAGACGGCGAACGTTTTTCGGGTGTCGGTATCCGTGCCAAAGGCAACACCTCGCTTTCGAGCGTTTCCTCGATGAACAGCGAGCGTTACAGTTTTAAGATCGAATTCGATCAGTATGACGCAGGCGGTAACTATTACGGCTTGGATAAGCTGTGCTTAAACAATATCATTCAGGATAATACCTATATGAAGGATTATCTTGCCTATCAGATGATGGGTGCATTCGACGTAGCGGCACCGCTTTGCAGCTATGCACAGGTGTCTGTAAACGGCGAGGTGTTTGGCTTATATCTAGCGGTAGAGGCGGTGGAGGATTCCTTCTTACAGCGCAACTACGGCAATGACTACGGCGATTTATATAAGCCGGACAGCATGGATATGGGCGGCGGCCGCGGCAACGGCATGGACTTCGATTTCTCGGAATGGGAATCCTCCCAAAATGAAAAGTCCGAGCAAAGCTCCTCGCAGGATCGCGGTAATATGCAAGGCTTCGATCCGTTACAGTTCGGCGGCGGAAATATGCCGAATATGCAAGGCTTCGATCCGTCACAGTTCGGCGGCGGAAATATGCCGAATATGGAAGGCTTTGACCCGTCGCAATTCGGCGGTATCGGCGGCAATGATGTTTCGCTGATCTATTCCGATGACGATCCGAGCAGCTATTCCAATATTTTCGACAGTGCGAAGACCAATGTCACCGCGGCGGACGAAAAGCGTCTGATCAACTCGCTCAAAGATTTAAATCAACAGCAGAATTTAAGCGAGGCCGTGGATATCGAGCAGGTGATCCGTTATTTTGTGGTGCATAATTTCACGGTCAACTTCGACAGTTATACCGGCACCATGATCCATAACTATTATCTGTACGAAGAGGACGGCGCACTTTCGATGATCCCGTGGGACTATAACCTGGCATTCGGCAGCTTTATGTCCTCCACCGATGCAACGGGTCTTGTAAACTATCCGATCGATACCCCGGTTTCGGGCGGATCGGTCGAGAGCAGACCGATGATCGCATGGATCTTCTCGAATGAGGAATACACCGCACAGTACCATGAACTGTTTGCGCAGTTTTTGGAGCAGGTGGATGTCCTTGGTATCATCGAGCAGGCAAGAGCGCTGATCGCACCGTATGTGGAGAGCGATCCGAGCGCATTCTGCAGCTATGAGGAGTTTTTGACCGGTGCGGATACGCTGTATACCTTCTGTGATCTGCGTGTGCAGAGCATCAAAGGTCAGCTGTCGGGCGAGATCGGCAGTACAAGTTTGGCACAGAGCGATGATACGCTGATCGATGCGGGCGATCTGGATGTTTCCGCAATGGGTTCGATGGGCGGTATGAGAGGCGGCGATATGCCAAATCGCAGCAATGATCGCAGCGAGGAGAAATCGAACAACAGCGCATCGGAAGAAACGGCTGTTGTGATGACGGTCGGTGCGCAGATGCAGCGCCCGAATCGCCAGAATTCCGATCGTGGTCAGACCATGCCGGACGGATTCGATATGAGCCGGATGCCGAATGAATTTGACCGTGGCGAGAATTCGACGCCAAGCGGAGATACCGAAGTACGCGGACAGGATTTCAGCGGTACGATCAAAGCGGTATTGCTGATGATATTGTCGGTGGTGCTGCTGATCGGCGGCGTGATTTTTGCAAAATTCTATCCGGAGAGAGGATAGGGGAAGAAAACGGGCGGGGAGAGATCTCTGCCCGATTAATTTCTTGCAAAAAAATTTTAAAAAGGTGTTGACAAACGGAATAAAGTATGCTATAATATTACCTGTTCGGTAAGAA
>JBGUUN010000347.1:0-3427 GCA_045133555.1 Oscillospiraceae bacterium | reverse complement strand
ACTTTTCCTGTGAGCAACAGGCGAACATTCCTTCTTTTCACTTTTAACTTTTCACTTTTAACATTGATCGAGGGCAGCTACGCTGCGGCGGGCGCAAGCAACCCGCCCTACAATCAATTTTCTCTTTATACTTTACACTTTTCCTATGAGCCATAGGCGAACATTCCTTCTTTTCACTTTTAACTTTTCACTTTTAACATTGATCGAGGGCAGCTACGCTGTGGCGGGCGATTCGAGATCCACTGCGTGGGATCTATCGCCCCTACATCATATATAATGCGGTTTCACCGCGGCGGTACGATGCAAGCATCGTACCCTACATTTGATCCACTCTTCTCTTTATACTTTACACTTTATACTTTCTTTTAACTTTTCACTCTTCCAAAAAGGGGGGTTCTTTCTGTTCATGTTGCCGCATAAGTTAAAGCAAACCTAACGCAACAAGGAGGAAGCGAAAAATGACACATTTTCTGCCGGAAGGATATCTGCCGGGGATGGAGCCCGCGGCGGCAGCAAGCATGAGTGCGATCACCGACTGTATCCGTACCGGACGCATTTTACAGGGAAAAGCGGTCTGCTGCGATAAAAATCACGATCTGTATGTCGATCTTGGCGGGGTGGTCGGACGCATCCCATATCATCAGACCGCCGTCGGCATCGCCGAAGGGACGGTGCGCGATGTGGCGGTCATCTCCAGAGTCGGCAAATATGTATTCTGCACCGTGACCGGCACCGAGCTTGCCGAAAACGGGCAGATACGGCCGGTACTTTCCCGTGCGGCGGTGCAAAAACGCTGCTATGACAGCTATATCGAAAAGCTGACCCCCGGTGATGTCATTCCAGCCAAGGTGACCCATTTGGAGAGCTTCGGCGCATTTTGTGATATCGGCTGCGGCATCATCTCCCTCATCCCGATCGACGGTATCTCGGTATCCCGCATCAGTCATCCCAAAGATCGGTTTTATGTCGGGGAAAATATCTTTGCTGTGGTCAAAAGCGTGGAGGGAAAACGCATCTGCCTGACCCATAAGGAGCTGCTTGGCACATGGGAGCAAAATGCCGCGCTGTTTTCGGTCGGGCAGACGGTGTCGGGTGTTATCCGCAGCATCGAGCCGTACGGCGTATTTGTTGAGCTGACACCGAATCTGGCGGGACTTGCCGAAAAAAGAGAGGACTTACAGGTTGGTATGAAGGCAAGCGTATACATCAAAAATATCATTCCGGAGAAGATGAAGGTCAAACTGGTGCTGGTGGATGCCTTTGTATCGCAGGAGAACCGTCTGCCGCAGTTTGACTATTTTCTCACCGGCGGACATATCGACCGTTTTGCTTATGCGCCGGATGTCTGCGGCAGAAAAACAGAAACCGTGTTTGCAGCCAAAGAGGAGCCGTTTGTATGAAGTTTGCATCGCTGAGTACCGAGCAGGCGGCAAAAAAACTTGCGGCCGATGGGGATAATATCATCGGCAAAGCGGCCAAAAAGAGCCGATTGGCGGTGTTTTTCGGCCAGTATAAGGATGTTATGACGCTGATTTTGCTTGCCTGCACCGTGCTTTCTTTTCTGATGGGGGAATATGCCGAGTCGATCGCCATTGCGGTGATCGTGCTGCTAAACGGCATTTTGGGCTATTGGCAGGAATACCGCACCGAGCGCACCTTACAGTCGCTTTCCGCACTCTCCGCACCGAAGGCGATGTTATTCCGCGACGGCAAGCCGGTGAAGATCGATGCGGCAAAGGTGGTGCGCGGCGACCTGCTGATCTTAAATGCGGGGGATAGGATTCCCGCCGATGCACAGCTGCTCGAGGCGGTCGATCTGCAATGCGATGAGGCGGTGCTGACCGGAGAAAGCGTTCCGGCTTCCAAACGCAGTACCGAGGATATCCCGATCCATAACCGCTTGAACGATCCGATGCTTGTTTATGCGGGCTGCAGCGTCACCCGCGGGCATGGGCTTGCAAGGGTGATCGATACCGGCATGGATACCCAGATGGGTAAGATCGCCCACCTGCTGTCCGAAACGGTAAAACAGACCGCACCGCTGCAGAAAAAGCTGGATCAGATGGGGAAGATCATCGCGGTTTCCTGCAGCATCATCTGCGTCATCGTCACGGTCTGCGGTATCCTGCGCGGAGAGAAGATCCTTGATATGCTGCTGCTTGGAATTTCACTTGCGGTCGCTGCGGTGCCGGAGGGACTTGCCGCCATTGTGACAGTATCGCTTGCGGTGTCGGTGGCACGCATGAAGCAGCGCAATGCATTGGTGCGGCATCTGCACGCGGTGGAAACCCTCGGCTGTGCGTCGGTCATCTGCACCGACAAGACCGGAACGCTGACCGAAAACCGCATGACCGTTACCAAAGCGTACACCCTGCAAAGCGGTGTGACCGATGCGAAAAATGCGCATAAATGCCTGTATGAAGCGGCTTTTCGCTGCTGTAAGGAGGCGTTTGCCGCCGATCCGACCGAACGTGCGCTGACCGATGCCGCGGTGAAAATTCTCCCGCAGATCAAACGGATTCCGATCCTTGCCGAGCTGCCGTTTGACAGCGAGCGCAAGCGGATGACGGTGTTATGCAAAGAAGGGGACACCTTGACGGTGTATACCAAAGGAGCACCCGATTATCTGCTGCCGCTTTGTGACCGATGCTTTGACGGAAAACGGGTACGCAGCTTTGAGGCATCCGACCGGCATAAGGTGACCGATGCGCTGCAGCGGCTCGGGGAGGACGGACTGCGCAATATCTGCATAGCCTATAAACCGGCCGAGCGCATCAGCGAGGAAAATCTGATCTTTCTGGGGATCTTATCTTTGTCCGATCCGCCGCGTGCGGGGGTCAAGCAGGCGGTGCTTGCCTGCAAACGTGCGGGGATCAAGGTCTGCATGGTGACGGGGGATCATCTGTCCACCGCCGCAAAGATCGCAAAGGATCTGCATATCCTCTCTCCGGGAGACGGCGTGATGAGCGGTGCGGAGCTTGAAGCGATCCCGCAGGCGATGTTAAAAGATAAGATCCGTCACGTCAGCGTGTTTGCAAGGGTGACCCCATCCCAAAAGCTCAAGATCGTATCGGCTTTCCGCAGCGCGGGAAAGATCTGTGCGATGACGGGGGACGGTGTCAACGATGCACCTGCCTTAAAGCAGGCGGATATAGGCGTATCGATGGGCAAAAACGGGACCGATGTTGCAAGGGAAGCATCGGATATCGTGCTGCTGGATGACGATTTTACCACCTTGGTACAGGCGGTGCGCTGCGGCAGAGGGGTATTTGACAACATCCGCAAATTCTTGCGTTATCTGCTTTCCTGCAACATCGGTGAGGTGCTGACCATGTTCATCGGGCTGTTATGCGGTGCACCGGTGGTGCTTTTGCCGCTGCAGATCTTATTGGTCAATCTGGTGACCGACGGTCTGCCGGCGATGGCA
>JBGUUN010000346.1:0-3827 GCA_045133555.1 Oscillospiraceae bacterium | reverse complement strand
TTCGGTCATGTCACGGATCGTAATACCGCTTTCATCGGCAGTCACAGTACCGTCGGTAGAAGCGATCTTTACCTTGACCGCAAATGCAATGGAATCCGCAAATGCATGGCACAAGGTGATGCTGTCAGCCTCATAAACCGCAGCCGCATCGCGATGATAATAGCTTAATTTCAGCTCGGTCGGTTTTTCAGAGCGATAGCGACGGGACATAACACCGTCCGCAAAGGAGGAGAAAGTTTCGGTGGATACAATGCTGTCCGCAAGGGTATAGGTCACCGATGCGACACCGCTTTGCATATTCAGGTCTCTGCGGTAATCCTCTACGGTATCCATGCCGATAAATTCGGTGTGCAGTTCACCTGCGGTCTGATAAGAGCCGTAATCGGAGTCCGGATAATTCCAGACCTGACTGCCGGTACCGCGGCAAACCATATATTGCTGAGTCAGTTCATTGCCGCGCTCATAGTCGCCCGCAAAGATCGCCTCGCGGATCTCGGATAAATGCTCCGCACATTCCGGATTGTCCGCAAACTTATCAAAACGGCCGCTCCAAAGCGTTTCTTCGTTTAACTGTAAAATATCTTTTGCATAACCGCCGTAGATCATGCCGCCGAGTCTGCCGTTACCGATCGGCATCGCCTCGACCCAATCGCCTGCCGGCTGTTTCCAAAACAGATTCATATCATTACCTCCCCAAAGGTTTTCTTGATCTTATTATAGCACACCTGACATGCAATTTAAATACTGTAACAAACAAAAATCGTGCTTACCGTAAACGGTAAGCACGATGATCGTGACAAAGCGATTATGCCATTTCCCAATATTTTTTCAGGTTAGCAAAGCCGATGCGGATTGCCATTAAGTTCTCCTCAACACCTTCGAACTCGATAGAGAAGGTCTTATCATAACCTGCATTCTTTAAGACACGTACGCACTGGTATACCGGAACATTACCGTGACCTACGATGGTACCGCGTAAGTAGTTACCGCCGCGGCTGCAGAAGAAGCACTCACCCGGATTTGCTTCCATACCGGATTTTACGATAAAGTCTTTTGCGTGAGCATGGAATGCCATGGAAGCCAGTCTGCCGACTGCTTCGATCGGATTCTCGTCAGCACATAAGAAGTTACCAACGTCAACCAGAACACCGAAGTTCGGGTGGTTAACGCCGCAGATGAGCTGCTCAACGCGGGTAGAATCCTGTGCAAAGAAGCCGTGGTTCTCGATCATGGTCGGAATGCCTTTGGTCTGTGCATACTCGGTAACTGCTTTGTAGCCTTCGATCAGGTACGGCAGTGCATTCGGGTAGCCTTTGCCGGAGTATTTGCAGTCTTTGCCGAAACCGCCGGTAGCGTCATGACGAACACCGGAAGCACCTAATGCAGCAGCAACGTCGATCTCGCCTTTTAAGCGCTCGATCTCACCTTCTAAGCTGCCGGTATTGCTGTTTAAGAAGTCAGCACCGATGGAGTAGTTGCCTACTTCGATACCGATCTCTTTACAAGCAGCAGCAAATTCTTTTGCGTACTCGATTTTTTCTTTGCCTGCCGGAACCTGCAGTTCAGCCAGTTCAAAGAAATCAAAGCCCATTTCTTTTGCTACTTTAGCAGCATCGATCTGGGTAAAGTTTTCGTTATACATTCTTGCAAAGCTGTAAGAGCTGACACCAAATTTCATAATAAATCCCTTTCCGATCCCAATCGGGATCTCTCCATTTTTGATATGACAGATGCGATGCACGCACCTGATATCATTATACCATACAAAGCAGATTTTTCAAGTCTGTTTTGTAATACCGCCTGCGGTTTTACGCAGATTTTTCCGCTTTCGGAAGTTCTTGCGCAGCCGCAAGGTCACTGATATCGTAGATTTCCAGATCGGTCGGCAGATCAACCGATTTGGACAGCAAGAAGATACGTACATGAATGCTCTCATACTGTTTTCTTCTTGCAAACTCTGTGATGGCATCGTTTAAGTAGTTGGTGACGATCACGATATCGGTGGTACCCATGTGATCCTCATTTGCTTCCGCCCAGGCGGCAAAGTCGCCAAGCGAATAGTCCTGCAGCTTGGACATGGTGCGAAGCAGACGCATGATATGCTCCTCGCCCCAGTATTCCTCCGACAGGATATCCTTCGGCTTATCCTCTTCCTTGACGGCAAACTTACCTGCAATATGCTCCTTATCCTCGGTCATGGTACCGTTGGACATCAGACGAAGCGGTGTCTGATGCGCCAGGGTAGACTCAAATACGGCGGCACAGCAGCGAATGCAGTTTTCGATGTTATCACGTTCGATGATGGTATGATGCTCGTCCTCACGCGACTGCATATTGAGCAGTACCGTCACGCTCTCACGCGAGGTACACTCATTGTTATATACCATGATCTTCTGTTCTTTTGCGGTAGCATTCCAATGAATGCTCTTGATCGGCTCGCGACCGGTGTACTCTCTGACACCTGCGATATAAAACGGATCCTCAAGCAAATGGCGCTTGACCACCAGTTCACCGGAGGTATAGCGCGGAGAGAGGTAAACCTCGGTCAGATCCAGCGGACGCGGTA
This sequence comes from Oscillospiraceae bacterium, assembly GCA_045133555.1. Lineage (GTDB taxonomy): Bacteria > Bacillota > Clostridia > Oscillospirales > Ruminococcaceae > JAHHTP01. Next base: position 1,261 of record JBGUUN010000346.1, on the reverse strand, counting down.
AAACGGTCAATTCCAGATTGACCGGGATCGGCTTGGAAAGTGCAACGTTGCCAAGCAGGTCGGTGGATACCAGCGTAATGTTCTGGATCTTAAAGCTGCCTCTTCTTCTGGTCTTGATCTTCCAACGACGCTCTACCTTACGGTAGCCGCGCATAACAAAGAAGCTGGATACGGTACGGATCGTTTCATTGATGGTCGCTGTTTTTTCCGCGATCTCCAGATGCTTAGAAGTAGAGATCTCCGCTTTGAGCCACGGAAGCGGCAGCCATTTGTTGTTGGTGACCACCTCGATCAGCTCAAGCTCATCTCCCTCAAACACCTCGGTTTTGGAAAGTCTGCATTCATACTCCAGATCACGGAATGCCATTTTTTTATACAAGCGATTCTGTATCCAGACCGCCACAAAAATGACGATCAGTAAAGCAATAAATTCCAAATCAACACCTCGTTCCTCCCGATGATCTTACAAAGTCATCGGTTATCTGACGAGAGCCTGAGTGGAGTTTAAGATCGCATCGACAATATCGCGAGCATTCTTGCCTGCGGAGCCGATCTGATGACCTTTGGTCAGTACACGATGGCACATTACGTCCGGAGCAACTGCTTTGACATCATCCGGTAATACGTAATCTCTGCCGTTTACCGCAGCCATAGCCTGTGCAGCATGCATCAGCGCCAGCGCACCACGCGGAGAAAGACCGAGTCTTACTTTATCGTTGTTACGGGAAGCATGTGCCAGATCAACGATATACTGTTTTACCGCATCGCTGACCTTAACCTCACGGACAACAGCCTGTGCGGAGAGGATCTCCTCTTTGCCGCAGACCGGCTCAAGTGCTTTCATCGGGTCGGTGGAGGTACGTGCGGAGAGCATTTCCAGCTCACCTTTGATGTCCGGATAACCGATGGATAAACGCATCAGGAAACGGTCGAGCTGTGCTTCCGGCAGCGGGAAGGTACCCTGGATCTCGATCGGGTTCTGGGTAGCGATAACCAAAAACGGCTCATCCATTTTATAGGTAACACCGTCTACGGAAGCCTGACGCTCCTCCATACACTCAAGCAGCGAGGACTGAGTACGCGGGGTAGCACGGTTGATCTCGTCAGCCAACAGGATGTTGGTGAAGATCGCACCTTTACGGAATACGAATTCACCGTCTTTCTGATTATAGAAGTTGATACCGGTCAGGTCGGACGGCAATAAGTCCGGGGTAAACTGAACACGGGAGAATTCACAGGATACGGATTTGGACAGAGCCTT
>JBGUUN010000345.1:0-6313 GCA_045133555.1 Oscillospiraceae bacterium | reverse complement strand
GATGTTGCAAAAGCTCCGTGGCTGTACAATGCCGAAGAAGGCGTGTTCTTATCCTATGATGATCCGGACTCCATCGCAGCAAAATGTGAGTACATCATGGATAACGACTACGCAGGTATCTTCTATTGGGAGCACAAGTGTGATCCGACCGGCGCACTGTTAAGCACCATTCAAAATACCTTCAACAAATAAGTGATTCGATTCCCCTGTCCCGGTCATACCAGGACGGGGGATTTTTGGAAAATGGGGAGACAGAATGAATAAAGCAAACAAAATGCTGCTCGGTTACACAAAGACCGAGCTGACAAAAGAAGATGCACAGAAGCTGACCCACATCAACTTAGGATTCGGCAGGATCCCGACCGATTTAAGCATTACCGTGGACAAACCGTTTGACGATCCGGCCTATGTAAAAAAACTCAAAGAATGGAATCCGGAGCTGACCGTTATTTTATCCTTATTCCATACCCACCGCGACACCTGGAAAATGGCCTCCTCTACCGCAGAAGGCCGCAGAACTTTTGCAAAAAACTGTGCAAAGCTCTGTGCAGAAGTCGGCTATGACGGTGTGGATCTGGACTGGGAATATCCGTGTATTCCGTCCAACGGTATCGCCGCTTCCCCGGATGACAAGCACAATTTCACCTTACTGCTCAAAGCCATCCGCGAAGAACTGGATGCGATCCCGGGCGTAAAACCGCATTATCTGACCATTGCTTCGGGTGCGGATGCCTACTACTGTGAGAACGTCGAGATGGAGCAGATCACCCCGCTGTTAGATTGGTTTAATGTCATGACCTACGACTTAAAATGCGGATTCCATGCATTGTCGGGTCACCACACCAATCTCTTTCCGGCGATCGGCGACTATTTCCACAATTCCTGTTCCCGCGCATTACAGGTCTACGAATCCTACGGTGTACCGAAAGAAAAGCTTTTGATGAGCTGCGGATTCTACACCATCCAATGGGATAACGTACCGAATGTCAACAACGGGTTCTTACAGTTGACCCGTGCAGGTGCGCATCACGGTCCGGACTATCACGAGCTTCTTTCCAACTACATCAACAAAAACGGTTACACCCGTTACTGGGATGATACCGCAAAAGCACCGTGGCTGTACAATCCGGATACCGGTATTTTCATCTCCTATGATGACGAGCAGTCGCTCACCGCAAAATGTGAATATATCTTAGAAAATGACTATCCCGGTATCTTCTACTGGGTACATGGCGCAGACAACACCAAGACGCTGCTTGACTGCATTTACAGTAATTTCAATCGATAAAAAAAGAGGGAATTTATATGAATAAGGCAAACAAAATGGTGCTCGGCTATATCGAGCGTTACTTCACCGGTATGGTGACCGAAGCAGATGCAAAAGCAATGACCCACGTCAACGTAGGTTTCGGACGTATTCCGGACGATCTTTCGATCCATGTCGATCAGTTACAGTTTTTACAAGACGGCATGATGGAGCAGATGAAAGCATGGAATCCTGACATCAAGATGATCCTTTCCCTGGCTTCCACCGAGCCGAATGCGTGGACCGTCGGCTCCTCTACCCCGGAAAACCGCAAAAAGCTCGCCGACCGCTGTGCCGAGATCTGTGTACAGTACGGCTTTGACGGTGTAGACCTTGACTGGGAATATCCGTGTGTACCGAGCAACGGCATCAACTCCTCCCCGAATGACAAACAGAACTTCACCCTGCTTTTACGTGATATCCGCAAGCGTCTGGATGAGATCCCGGGCGACAAATACTATCTGCTGACCATTGCAGCGGGTGCGGACACCTACTTCTGCAGAAACGTTGAGATGGACAAGATCGTACCGTATTTAGACTACATCAATGTCATGACCTACGAGTTAAAATGCGGCTTCCATGCGCTGGCAGGTCATCACACCGCTTTATACACCGCAACCGGCGACTACTTCGGCAACTCCTGCGATCAGGCGCTTAAAATGTTTGTAGATTACGGTGTACCGAAAGAAAAACTGGTTATGGGCAGCGGTATGTACTGCAGAATGTGGGAGGATGTTCCGGACAAGAATCACGGATTTTTACAGCTCACCCCTGCAGGCGCACGTTTTGGCGGTCCGTACTCCAAATTAAAAGCCGAAAAGATCAACAAAAACGGCTACACCCGTTACTGGGACGAAGAGTGTCAGGCTGCATGGTTATACAATCCGGAGGAGAAGGTTTTCATCTCCTATGAGGATGAGCAGTCTTTGACCGCAAAATGCAAATACATCAAAGACGAGGGATATCTGGGTATCTTCTTCTGGGAGCTGGACGATGACCCTGAGCGCGAGCTGCTTGCTGCGATCAACAAGGTATTCAACGAATGAGTTTTGATATGAGGTAGCAACATGAAACTGCTGTTAATGACCGAAGCGACAAATGATCTTACCGATGTGCTGGAAAGCTGCGGAATCGACATAGACCGTATGACGGTCTATGATGCGATCGGTGCAGATATTTCCTGTTATGATGCATTCTGCCTGCTCGGATACGAGAAAAAACCGGATGCACGGCTGCATCAGAAACTCGAACAGGCAGCAGCAGCCGGCAAGCGTATTTTCGTGGAAGCGACCGGAAGTTTCTACGGAATTTATTCGGATGCACCGAAGGATACCACCCGCAGCCGCCTGATCTATGTATCCCCGGAAAACGGTGACGGTATTCCGGGACTTTGCACCGGTGACCTGCTCGACGATCAGGCAAACCGTATGATGCGCCCCTGGAACACAGTCGCAGGATATGAGCCACTGCTTGTATACAAGGAGCACATCATTGCGCACACACATCTGAATGCTTCCCGTGAGGAGATCCTTACAGACAGCAGCGCCGGCTTATGGATGATCGGCGAAAACATTATGATGACATCCTTCCATCTGCACAACTTTAGCAAAGCCCGATTCTCCCCGCGTGCGGCATGGGAAAAGCTGATTTTATACATTGCCCGTTGGATCACCGGAAACAAGCCGCAGTATCTGCCAAAACCGGTGGTCACCTACGGTGTGCAAGAGGATCTGACCGACGATGCTATATTTGAGCGCTGCAAAAAAAATGCGATCGATCGCGGTATTTCCTGGCTGAAAGGCTTTTTGGTGGATGACGGTTACGGCGGTCTGAAAGAAGGTATGCGTCACAACATCGATCCGGAAGGCAAACAGGACCATCTGAATATCGTGCGTAATGACTGCAGCGGTGAGGCTGCGGGTGCCTTCAAGATGTATGCACATCTGTACGGGGAAAACCGCGGCATTGCGGAGCATATCGACAGCTACACCTACGGTCCGATGCTGATCAAAGGCGGTCTGTTCGACGGTTTTATGCGCTGGAGCGACGAAGCATGGCAGGTATGCTACCAGGATGACGTGGCACGCTGTGTCCTGCCGGGATTATATGATGCTCTATTCTTAGGACATAACGAGGTCTACCCTGAGATCTGCCGTGCGCTGAATTTTCTTTTGCGTACCACTGCAAAAGACGGATGCCGTACATGGCGCACCGATATGTATAACATGGATGCGCACAGTTTTGAAGAACTGACCTCTGCCGAGCATGGTACACATGCGGCACACTACAATGCTTACTACCATGCGGCACTTTTGCTTGCGTACAGGTACGGTAAGGACGAGCGCTATTTAACAGTGGCGAAAAACGGTTTGGAGAAATTGATGTCGCTCTACCCCAACACGCAGCGTGAACAGAGTGAAACGCAGGAAATGTGCCGTCTGATCTTCCCACTTGCCGCTTTATACGAGCAGACCGGCGAGATGAAACACAAAGAAATGCTGTACCGTGTGACCAATGATCTTATGGCACACAAGCACCCAAGCGGCGGCTTTTACGAATGGGATACGGATTACAAAGCCGCATGCTCGCGCGAATCCACCGGCGAATGTTCTATTCTGACCGAAAACGGCGACCCGGTTGCTGACCTGTTATATTCGGTCAACTGGCTACCGATCGGATTTGCATACGCGTATCATGTGACCGGCGACAAGTTATTCTATGACTTATGGCGGGATGTCGTTAGTTTCTGTATCAAAACGCAGATGTTCTCCGAAAATTCCGAATCCGACGGTGCATGGTGCAGAGCTTTTGACATGGAATTATGGGAAGTCTGCGGCTGTCCGCACGACATTGGTTGGGCACCTAATGTCTGCGAGACCGGATGGACCACTGCGGAGATCTTAATGGGTATGATGCTCATGGACATTTTACAAGAAAATTGACGGAGGAAATTTATGGGAGTTAATTATGAAAAATTAAAACGCCATCTGAATATGGTGGATGTGACCGCTGCACCGCTGGTTGCGATCAACGATTTCGTGAAAGGATATTTGGATCCAAAACCGGAAAACTACATGGACTACCGTTACGAGCACATGCTGCGTGTGGCTCTCTGGGGCAAGCGCATTGCCGAAGGCGAAGGCTGGGACCCGGAACCGCTGATCATCGGCGGATTACTGCACGATGTCAGCTATCCGGACTGTCAGGAAGAAGGCAGCTCGGACGATCATCCGGCAGCAAGTGCGATCATTGCAAGAGAATTGCTTACCAAAATCGGCTATGATCCGGCGTGGATCGATCCGATCTGCACCGCGATCCAATACCATGACCGCTGGAACGATCTGCCGGAGGGTTTGACTGCATTTGAGCTGAGTGTCAGAGACTCCGACGATCTGGATCGCTTTGACATGATGCGCAACAGCATTTCGTTAAGCAAGGATATGGGCGAGTTCCGTGCCGGTGAGATTTTAGCAGCCTGCGATAAAACCCTGGCGGTGATCGACGAATATGAAAACCGCATCTGCGGTACCGAAACCGCCAAGCGTTTATGGAAAGAGAAACTTGCGGTGCGCCGTGAAATGTATCTGCGTTCGGTCGCACAGGCAAACAACACCTATGAGATGGATGCCTACATTGCATCCTTGGAGTAAAGGAGAAACATATGCCGTATATTGATATCAAAACCACTGCCAGCATTTCCCCTGCTGCCGAAAAAGCATTATTTGAGCAGCTTGGCAAAGCAATCGAGATCTTTCCGGGCAAAACCGAGAAATGGCTGATGTTAAATCTTTGCGGTGAGCAGAAAATGTGCTTTGCCGGCGATGCAAAAAAACCGTGTTTATTCGCGGATGTCCGCATCTTCGGTGAGCCGGATGAGGCTGCTGCAGAAGAAATGACCAAAGCGCTCTGCTCTGTTTTTGAGCAGGTACTCTCCATTCCTGCCGACCGCAGTTATATCTGCTACAAAGGCTATAACACCTGGGGCTGGAACAACATGAATTTCTAAAACGAGAAGAAGCGAATCCAAATGGATTCGCTTCTTTTTTATGCTTATGCAAGTGTGATTCGGAATGCGACAGGATTTTTGGTATCCATCGGTTTTGCCTTAATATGCAATGCTTCTTCATCACGCTCCCATTTCACCGGTTCATCAAAACCGAGCAGCTCGACATTTTTGATGACACCCGCAAAGTTTGCCTTGATCGAAGCATCCTGTTTACCGAGCAGGGTCAGGTGGTATTCCCCATTTTCATCCGCACGCAGCGGGATCGCGTACAGCTTATCCCCTTTTACGGTATAGCGGATATCTTTGGAGGTGAATTCCTTCTTGACGCCGTCCGAAAACTGTCCTTCGATGACCTCGGTCGGACCTTCGCCGGACTGACGCCAGAATGTGGTATCATAGATTGCCTCACCGTACACCTTTAACCAAGCACCGATTTCACGCAGGATAGCGGCATCCTCATCCGGGATGGTACCGTCTGCCTTCGGGCCGATATTTAAGAGCAGACCGCCGTTTTTGCTGACGATATCCACCAAATCACAGATGATGGTATATGCCTCGCGGTAGTTATTATTCTCGGTATAGCCCCAGCTATTGAGCGCCACCGAAGTATCGGTCTGCCAGTAATACGGTTTGATCTCGGAGAACATACCGCGCTCGATATCGACAACGGCAGTACCAAACATGAAGGCATCATGTTTATAGTTGATAACGACCTCTTCGCCCCACTCTTTTGCACGGTTATAGTAATATGCGGCGAACTTTTTCAGATGTTCTTTTGCGGCGGAGTGCTGGATCCACCAGTCGAAATAAACGATTTTCGGACGGTAGTTATCAACGATCTCACAGCAGCGGATCAGCCAGTCGTTTAAGTATTCTTCGCTCGGTGCCGGTTCGGCATGAAGATCATGATGATCCTTCGGCTCCGGCATCGACGGCCAGTAGAGATCACCGCGCTTAAATTCGCCATGGATATCGCTCTCAAATTCTCTGCCGTGACTAAG
>JBGUUN010000344.1:0-14655 GCA_045133555.1 Oscillospiraceae bacterium | reverse complement strand
AACGACAAATAATCATAGCGCGGAACGTTTTTAAGCACCGCAGATGGCCGCAGGCGCAGCCTGCTATTGTCCGGCGGTATGCAGCCTTATCACTCGAATGAGGGAAAATTCCCACGTTATGCATTTGATGCAAAATTTTTGCACTTGATTCCGAAATGATGTAGGGCAGGGGCTTGCCCCTGCCTTACTTTTCTGTTACATTATTTTTCTAGGAGATTGTTATCATGAATAAAGCTTTAAGAAAAGCAGTTATCGCAGGTAACTGGAAAATGAATAAAACCCGTCCGGAAGCAAAAGCTCTGGTTGAGGAGTTAAAACCGTTAGTAGCTGACGCTACCTGTGACGTTGTTGTTTGCGTACCGTTCACCAACTTAGAGACCGTTTTAGCAGCAGCTGAAGGCTCCAACATCAAAGTTGGCGCTCAGAACGTTCACTTCGAGAAATCCGGCGCTTACACCGGTGAGGTTAGCGCTGACATGTTAAAAGAGATGGGCGTTGAGTACGTTGTAATCGGTCACTCCGAGCGCAGACAGTACTTCGGCGAGACCGATGCTACCGTTAACAAACGCGTTAAAGCTTGCATCGCTGCCGGCATGACCGCTATCCTGTGCGTTGGCGAGATGCTGCAGGACAGAGAAGACGGCATCACCGCTGAGCTGGTTGCTCTGCAGACCAAGATCGCTCTGAAAGATGTAGCAAAAGAAGATCTGTCCAAGATCATCATCGCTTACGAGCCGGTTTGGGCAATCGGTACCGGTAAAACCGCTACCTCCGAGCAGGCTAACGAAGTTTGCGCTATCATCCGTAACGTAGTTGCTGCTCTGTACGATCAGGCTGCAGCAGACGCTATGACCATCCAGTACGGCGGTTCCATGAATCCGAAGAACGCAGCTGAGCTGGTTGCACAGCCGGATGTTGACGGCGGCTTAATCGGCGGCGCTTCCTTAAAAGCAGCTGATTTCAAAGTTATCGTTGACGCAGCTTCCATCTAATAGCAAATCGACTGATTCGGGCGTTCGGTTTACCGTGCGCCCTTATGGTGTTTTTAAGAAACGGTGGATTTCCCATTGTTCAACACTTTTGTGAGAGGAATAATCTATGAAAAAACCTTTGGCTTTAATCATCATGGACGGTTTCGGCAGAAATGACAATGCTTACGGCAATGCAATCACTGCTGCAAACACCCCGAACTTAGACAAATACATGGCAGAATGCCCGATGACCTACATCGGTGCATCCGGTATGGACGTAGGTCTGCCGGACGGTCAGATGGGTAACTCCGAAGTTGGTCATACCAACATCGGCGCAGGCCGCATCGTATACCAGCCGCTGACCCGCATCACCAAATCCATCATGGATAAGAAACATCTGACCAACCCGGCTCTGGCTGCTGCAGTTGAGAACGCTAAGAAAAACGGCACTTCTCTGCACTTCATGGGCTTACTGTCCGACGGTGGTGTTCATTCCCACAATGAGCATCTGTACGGCTTACTCGAGATGGCAAAAGAGGCCGGCTTAGAGAACGTTTACGTTCATGCATTCATGGACGGCCGTGACGTTCCGCCGTCTTCCGGTAAAGATTTCATTGCTGCTCTGTACGAGAAAATGGACGAGATCGGCTGCGGTAAACTGGCTACCATTTCCGGCCGTTACTATGCAATGGACCGTGACAACAACTGGGACCGTGTTTCCAAAGCATACGCTGCAATGGTATACGGCGAAGGCAACGAAGCTGCTTGCGGCAGATGCGTTATGAAAAACTCTTACGATAACGGCGTGACCGACGAATTCGTTGTTCCGAGCGTTGTATGCAAAGAGGGTACCATCAAAGCAAACGACTCCGTTGTATTCTTCAACTTCCGTCCGGACCGTGCAAGAGAGATCACCCGTACCTTCGTTGATGATGCTTTCACCGGTTTCGAGCGCAGAAACGGCAGAATGCCGCTGTTCTTCGTCTGCATGACCCAGTATGATGCTACCATGCCGAACGTTGAGATCGCATACCCGCCGCAGTCTTTAGACAACACCTTCGGTGAGTATATCGCAAACAAAGGCTTAACTCAGCTGCGTATCGCAGAGACCGAGAAATACGCTCATGTAACCTTCTTCTTCAACGGCGGTGTTGAGGCACAGTACGTTGGTGAGGACCGTGCACTGATCCCGTCTCCGAAGGTTGCTACCTATGACTTAAAACCGGAGATGAGCGCATATGAGGTTTGTGACGAGGTAGTAGCTCGCATCGAGTCCGATAAATACGACGTTATCATCTTAAACTACGCTAACTGTGATATGGTTGGTCATACCGGCGTGTTCGACGCTGCAAAAGCTGCTGTTGAGGCAGTTGATACCTGCGTTGGCAGAACCGTAGACGCTGTACTGGCAAAAGGCGGTATGGCATTCATCACCGCAGACCACGGTAACGCTGACTGCATGTATGCAGAGGACGGTTCTCCGTTTACTGCACACACCACCAATCCGGTTCCGTTCATCGCTGTAGGCGGCGATGCAGGCTTATCCTTAAAACAGGAAGGCGGCAAACTGGCTGATATCGCTCCGACCATGCTGCAGATCTTAGGTTTAGAGCAGCCGGCTGATATGGACGGCGAGTCCTTAATTTGCTGATCATCGAAGATAAGAGAAAGGAATACCGTATAACGGTAAACTGTAATCATGAGTGAAAAGATTGAAAAGATTGAAAATAAAGTAGTATTTGACCATCGTAAGACCGTTGCTCCGCTTGGCGTTATTGCTATGAACGGTGCAGGCGAGATCGGTGAAAAAGTAAACAACTATCTGATGCAGTGGGCAAAAGAGAGTGGTCGTGACTATGTTGATACCTATCTGATCGATTCCCAGTGCCCGCGTTTCCAGTCCGGTGACGGTAAAGGCATCATCAAATCCACCGTTCGCGGTCTGGATTTATACATCATCATCGATGTCGGCAACTACAACTGCAAATATAAAATGTTTGATCAGTACAACTCTATGTCTCCGGATGACCACTACATGGACTTAAAACGTATCATTCAGGCAGTCGGCGGTAAAGCACACCGTATCAATGTTATCATGCCGATCTTATACGGCGGCCGTCAGCACAGAAGAAGCTACCGTGAGTCCTTAGACTGCGCAGCAATGCTGCAGGAGCTGCAGAGCATGGGTGTTTCCAACATCATCACCTTCGACGCACATGACCCGCGCGTATGCAATGCAGTACCGTTAATGGGCTTCGACAATGTTATGCCGACCTACCAGGTTCTCAAAGCTATGTTCAAACAGCTGCCGGACTTCAAAGCAGACAAAGAGCACTTTATGGTTATCAGCCCGGACGAGGGTGCATTAGACCGTAATATGTACTACGCATCCGTACTGGGTGTTGACTTAGGTATGTTCTACAAACGCCGTGACTACTCCGTGATCGTAAACGGCCGTAACCCGATCGTTGCTCACGAGTACTTAGGCGCAGACGTTGCAGGCAAAGACGTATTCATCGCAGACGATATCATCTCCTCCGGTGATTCCATGCTCGACATCGCTTACGAGCTGAAAAAACGCAACGCACGCAACATCTACTGCTACGCTACCTACGGCTTATTCACCAGCGGTATGGAAAAATTCGATGAGGCTTATAAAAACGGCATCATCTCCGGTATCTTCTCTACCAACTTAACCTTCCGCAGACCGGAACTGCTCGAGCGCGAGTGGTATCATGAGGTTGACTTAACCAAGTATATCGCATACTTCATCACCGCAATGAACCATGACAGCTCCGTAACCACCATCATGGATCCGAGCAAGAAGATCGCGAAACTGTTGGAGAAAAAGAACAAATAATTTCGTTTTGGTATCGGCGTTGGTAAACGTGCCGTGTCCGTAATGTAAATGAACACAGCCCCGTTTATGCAAATAAGCGGGGCTTTTTGTTGTTTGGAAAAGGGGAACGCCATGCTGATTTTATGTTTTGAATGCCTGCAGAAATTCTTAAAGCAGGAAGTGGATCCCGATCGCTGCTTCTTCACCGAATACAGCTATTATTGTCAGATGTGCGGAGAGTACCGCAAAGCGGCAAGACTTGCTACAAATGAACCGTCTCCTCCAAAGGTACTGTATTTCGATTGAAAATTTTGCGCATCGGGATGAATTTGATCGGAAGGGAGTGCTGTTAATTTGGCTTCGACTTATCTTTTTGATTTTGACGGAACGCTTGTGGATTCCATGCCGACCTTTATTTCGGCTTTGCTGCGAATCCTGGACGAAAATCAAATATCTTACGGGAAGGATATCGTAAAGACCATCACGCCGCTGGGCATTGAAGGTACTGCGTCGTATTATATCCGCGAGCTTGGACTGGATATGCCGAAGGACGAGTTGATGTGCTTAATGAAACGTTATCTGCAGCATGACTATTTTTATACCATCCCCGCAAAACCCGAGGTGCTGTCGGTATTAAAAGAACTCAAAAGTAAGGGTGCAAGCCTGAATGTCCTTACCGCCAGCCCGCATATTACGCTGGATGCCTGCCTCAAGCGACTGGGGATGTGGGAGCTGTTTGATAACATCTGGTCCTGTGATGACTTTGGTACTACCAAGGCAGACCTAAATATCTACGCCATGGCGGCGCAGCGCATGGGAACAACGGTGGATCAGGTGTTGTTTTTGGACGATAACCTTGATGCCGATAAAACCGCAAAAGCTGCCGGTATGAAGGTTTGCGGCGTGTATGATGCGACATCGGAAAATTATATCGCACAGATGAAGGCGGAAACGGATTTTTATATTTACCGTTTTAGCGAGCTTCTTGATTTAGGGATCGAATAAAGTAAGTATCTGCATATATCCAAAAAAGAGCTGACCGTTTCGGTCAGCTCTTTTGATTTTCGGATCATTCACGCGGTGCAACATATACCGGCTCAGCACCGACAATGTCGGTCAGAGTGTAGATCTTGCACGGCTGTTCTTCCTCTTGCGCACGCTGGGTCATGAAGTAGCCCATCTCGAAATCGCAGACGATGACTGCATCGACCTCCTCGATATTCGGAAGTGCTTTTAAGAAGTTGTGGCGTCTGTGACGGCGCGGCGGCAGACCTTTCTCTGCACGCTCTTTGTCCTCCGCTTCAAATTTCTTGCGTTCCTCATCGGTCAGCGGTTTGTGAACACGGTGACGGATCGGAACACCGCAGAATTCCTCGCCGGCAACACGCCAGCCCGCAACGAATACCGGTTCGATGTCGGATTCCTTTAACGTATTGATCAAGATACGGGTGAATTCGTTTGCACCCAATAAACCGACCTTTTTAATGCCGTCGTCGATCAGGATATCGGTCAGTTTTCTGCCGCTGTTCATCGCTTCGACCCATGCAACAAATGCTTTGTTCTCGTAGTCAACGCGCTCTTTTTCGATACGCAGCTCGTTGAAATTGATGTTGTCATCGATGAGAAGCTGTTTGTTGATAAAGAAATCCAAGTTTTTCGCACGTTTCTCGACCGGATAGTTTGCCGGATCGGTCAGATACGCGATCAGGGTAGGATCGTCGTCAAAGCTCTTGCCGGAGATGTGGTCGTGCGGGTTGAAGCCGATCTCGTGGATCTTGATGTTCGGATATTTGGAGTGATCGATCTGCTGCTGGCAGAAGAATAAAAACTCGTTGTTCGGATGATAGCTCTTGATGTACGCACGCAGCTCATCGATGTGCTCGTTGATGTATGCTGCATCGTAGTCACCGATGCCTTTAACCAGTAAAACCGACTCGTTCAATGCTCTGTATAAATAGTCGATGCGGCGGCGGTATTTTGCCTGTACACCCTCGATCTGCTCGGATAGCGGCGGTGCATCCTGCAGCGGATCAAAGTCGTGGATAAAGCCGATGTTGTACTTCTGATCAAAATACTGTCCGTTGTTGAGCGGATGGTGACGGTGCACCAGGTTGTCCGGATTTAAGAAATCCTCAAAATGATTCTTGATTAAGGTCATATTCAGCTGGATGTTGGAAATGATCCAGTCAAACGGACCGGAGGACTCACGTAAGCCTAAACGGGAGAGCGCAGCTGCGGTGGAGCAGGCCTGACCTAAGGATACAACGTGCTGGAATTTTGGAGCAGTCATTTGATTACCTACCTTCTTTTTCACTGGTTTTGATAAAATTGCGTTTACACGCACATCCGTCAATAGTTTAGCACAACCGGTAAATGAAATCAATCATTTGCGCAAAAGAATGGAAAAAGTGGCGAGTTTCAAAGAATATCGCACAAAACACATATTTTATCAACCAATATGAGCAACTTCAAAAAACAAAATCGGATCGCTTTTTTGGGAAAACGGATCATAAAAAATCCCGCTTGCATTTTACTGCAAACGGGATAAACCGATCATTCCTTAAAAAGCGGCGCCATGCCGACAAGCCCCGGAATGGTGTAGGCATTTGATTGGACCGCTGCGGCCATCTTCTCGATGAAGAAGTTCATTTCGATCTCGGCGGCGATGAACGCGTCCGGCATTTCCTCACCTTGCGTGTACCGTAAGAGATAGACGTACGGGTGCTCCTCCGGCTCGCCGTTTTGCTTGCGTTTTTCTGCCTTGCGCTGCAATTCCTCTTTTTCTTCCTCGGTCGGATCGGCACGGTTTGCCATTCTGACCGGTATACCGCAGTATTCGGTCAGCTCGGAATACCATACGCTGATATATTTTGCCGCAATACCGACTTTTGCAAGTTCAGGCACCAGTACATCAATCATCTCGCTGACGCCGACAAACGCGACCGATCTGACACCGTCTTTGACAAGTCGGTCGGTCAGACGCTTGCCGTCGGACAACGCTCTGACCCACTGGTACAGCGCCTTGACCTCATACTCGCTTCGCTCTTTGGCAATACGCATCTCGCTTAAATCGGTATCGGTGTTGGCACGCAGCTGTTTTGCCAAAAAGAAATCTAAGTTTTTGGCGCGTTTCTCGGCCGGATAGATTTCTGGGTCGGTTAAGAATGCAACCAGCTTCGGATCGTCAAAGACAAATCTGCCGGTGGTCATATCGTCGGAATAAGCACCGAATTTGTGGATCGCAAGCTCCGGGAAATTCTCTGGATGCTCCATGCTTTGGCTCCAGAACATGATATCGTTGTTCGGATGAAAGGTCTTTAAGTAGTCTTTGATCTCCTGCAGATGCTTTATTGCATACGGTGCTTCGTATTCGTCGGTGAGGTAGATCACCAAAGCGCCTTCCCGCAGCGCATTCATAAAGTAGTCGATGCGGCGTTGATATTTGGCTTTGACCTTATCGATCTGCTCGCAAAGCGGTGCGGCATCCTGATGCGGATCAAAATCGTGGAAGTAGGCGAAGTTGTATTTTTTATCAAAGTACTGTCCGTTGTTGAGCGGGTGATAGCGGTGTACCAGATTGTCCGGATTTAAGAAATCCGCAAAGCCGGTTTTGATCATCTCTATGTTGACCGCAAGCTCGGAACCGATCCAGTCAAACGGGCCCGAATGCTCGCGCAATCCCAGACGGGATAATCCTATCGCAATGCTGCAGGATTTGCCCAGAGAAAGTATATGCTGATATTTTACTGCCATATGCAAACAT
Organism: Oscillospiraceae bacterium; assembly: GCA_045133555.1. Lineage (GTDB taxonomy): Bacteria > Bacillota > Clostridia > Oscillospirales > Ruminococcaceae > JAHHTP01. The sequence goes on along the minus strand of JBGUUN010000344.1, from coordinate 7,082 downwards.
CCTTTCGATCAAATTAGTTTCTGCGTTTAGTCTAACATAAAATCAAACTTCTGTCAATCAAAAAATCCGCCCGCAGTCCGAAACGGATGCGGGCGGAAACGGTTATTTTTTGAAGATGGATTCTTTTCCGACGATGCTCGACAGGGAATATACCTTGCGTACACGGTTGCTCGGCATGGTCTCAAGGAAGTAGTTCATCTCGACCGATGCGGCAATGACCGCATCCACATCACCCAGATTCGGGATGTGTTTTAAGAAGTCGCCGTACGGATGCTCCTCCGGCTCGCCGTTTTTCTTACGTTCTTCCTCTTTGCGGCGTTCTGCTTCTTTTTCTTCCTCGGTTTTTTCTTTGAATTCCGGCATCTGCACAGGTAAACCGCAGTATTCGGATACTTCGGAATACCATGCAGCGATGAATTTTGCCTCGATGCCTGCTTTTTCAAGCTGCGGCAGCAAGACGCGGATAAATTCGCTGATGCCGACGAATACCACCGTCTTGACATTGTCCTCGACCAGACGGTCGGTCAATTTCTTACCTTCGAGTACGGTATCCAGCCAGCCGAATAACGCTTTGCTCTCATACTCGGCATTCTCTTTTGCAATGCGGATCTCGTTGAAGCTGATGTCGGTGGATGCCTTCATCTGTTTGGTGACAAAGAAATCTAAGTTTTTCGCACGTTTCTCCGCCGGATAGGTTTCCGGAGAGGTTAAGAATGCGACCAGCTCCGGATTGTCGAATAAGAAACGGCCGGTGATATGATCCTCATCGTACATACCGACTTTGTGGAGGGTGATGTTCGGATACGGGCTCGGGTCGGTGATGGTCTGGGTCAAGAACAGGATGTCGTTGTCCGGATGGAAGCTCTTTAAGAAGGCTCTCAGCTCATCGATATTTTCGTTTGCAAAGCCGGCTTCCTGCGGCTCAATGATCTCAACCAGTAAGGTCGGCTCTTTTAAGCTGTCATATAAATATTTGATGCGGCGGCGGTATTTCTCCTGTACCGCACCGATCTGCTCAGATAACGGCGGTGCATCCTGCAGCGGGTCAAAGTCGTGGATAAAGCCGATGTTATACAGCTTATCGAAATACTGACCGTTGTTGAGCGGATGATAATGATGCTCTAAATTTTCCTCCAGCATAAAGTCCTCAAAACCGTTTTGCAGCAGGGTGAAATTTAAGCGGATGTTGGACATGATCCAGTCAAACGGAGCGGAATTCTCGCGTAAACCGAGGCGGGCTAAACCTGCAGCCATACCGCAGGAGTTGCCGAAACCGATGATGTGCTGATATTTCGGAGTATTCATAAAGAAGATTTCTTTCGTTATTTTATGTATATTTGTTAAATCCCCATATCATAAATCAGTCTACCATAAAAGAAGTTTAATGTCAATCGGGGCTTCAAAGAATGGATAAATAAGCAAAAAGAGTGGAAAATCGCACACGAAAACAGCATTGACAATTGACCCCAAAAATGATAGAATTATTGCAGATTGAGCTATTTTCCGTGGGAGGATATAATATGGATATGACGAAAACATTCAAACACGTTTTTCCGGTCGGTGACGGCTGCAATATGGCAGCTGCACTTTCCCGTACCGGTTTGAGAGAGTATTCCGGTCCGTTTGACTGGATCATCTGCAGCATCAATGATATTTTGAGATTGATCGATAACAATTTTGAGGATTTCTTAAACCTGGAATATCTGGTACCGGATCCGATCCCGTTCAATGCAGGTCAGTGCAGAAACTCCAAGTATGAGTGGCTGATGTTCGTACATGACTTTGCGCCGGAGGAGGATGCTCCGCCGAGAGAAGAACAGCTGCCGGAAATTCAGGCAAAATATCAGCGCCGCATTGATTATTTCTACAATGCCATCAAAGAGCCGACCTTATTCTTCCACTTTGAGTTTGGCGGCAATGTTGAATTCTGGAAAGAAAACTATGCGCGTATTTCCGCATTCTTCAAGAAATTCAACCCGGAGAACGAGCTTGTGATCATCAGCTACGGTGAGCCGAATACCAAACTCGAAGGCGACATTCCGATGTATTTCTGCAAATCCGAGAAAGATGACCATGTTTTAGGCTACTTTATTGAGACCAACGATGAGCTCAGCGCATTCATGCACCGTGCGGATCTGATTCCGGCAGAGCAGCGCATGAAAAACCTGCGTTTCTTCATTGATAAACAGCTGACCTCCAACCGTGATATCTCCACCAACGAAATCCGTATCGCACGCGATAAGCTTAAAGAAGAGCAGAAGGTCTGGAGAAAATGGGTTGCAAATCTGCAGGCAGGCAATAACTTTATGGATCAGCTCAAAGCGGACGGCATCAAAAAGGTCGGTTTCTTCGGCTATTCCGGTTTCTTTGAGCAGATGGTGGACAGTATGCGTGCTGCGGATATCGAGTGTGACTTTGTCAGCAGCTGGTATCTGCGCGGTAAAGAGACCCATGCATACGGCGTAGAGATCTACGATCCGCATGCGGATATGCGCCAGTTATCCGAGGAGGAGAAGAAGAAACGCGATGAAGAGCTCGAGCAGATGAGCGATGAAGATCGCGAACTGATGTGGGCAAAAGAATTCTCCGCTGCTCCGAGATTCAAAACGGTCGATGCACTGATCTGTGTCGATGTCGAGGATGAGGATTGGCTGATGAGAGGCCGCGAATTCTTCCCGTGCAAACTGTATGCGCTTTCCGACCTGTTGGGTAAATAAGTGAAATAAGACAGAGTAAGGTGGGATCATCTTACTCTGTTTTTGCGTGCAAATGACCGCAATACAGCAAGATAACAAGATTGACAACCGATTGAAAACATGATAGAATTGTTGAGGATCGACCTGTATGCAAAGGGAGGAAAAGATATGGATATGACCAAGAAGTTTCAGCATGTTTTCGCGATCGGTGCCGGATGTAATATGGCAGCCGGTCTTTCCCGTATCGGCTTAAGAGAATATTCCGGTCCGTTTGACTGGATCATTGCGGGTATGGAGGATATTATCACCTTGATCGATACCGATTTTGCGGATTATTTGAATCCGGAATATCTGGAGCTTGATCCGATCCCGTTTAACGCCGGCAAACGTAAAAATATCAAGTTTGATATGATCCGATTCGTGCATGACTTCGCACCGGAGGAGGATGCTCCGCCGCTTAGCGAGCAGATCGGTGCGGTACAGGCAAAGTATCAGCGCCGTATCGATTATTTCATGCAGGCGATCAAAGAACCGACGCTGCTTTGTCGCTTTGAATACGGCGAAAGCGAAGATTATTGGAGAAAGAATTATCACCGCGTTTCGGAATTTTTCAAAAAGTTCAACCCGGAAAACGAGCTGATCATCATCAGCTACGGCGAGCCGAACACCAAATTGGATGCGGATTTCCCGATGTATTTCTGCAGCGAGGAAAATGACGATCATGTGCTTGGCTATTTCCTTGAGAGCAATGATGAATTAAGTGCACTCCTGCACCGTGAGGACCTCATCCCATCGTCGCAGCGCCAGAAGAATCTGCGTTTCTTCATTGATAAACAGCTGACCGCCAACCGTGATATCTCCACCAACGAGATCCGTATCGCGCGCGATAAACTGCAGATGGATCAGAAGATCTGGAAAGCATGGCTGGCAAATCTGCAAAGTGCAGATTCTTATATTGAGCGGTTAAAGGCAGAGGGCGTCAATAAGGTCGGTATTTTCGGTTATAATAACTTCTTTGAAAGCCTGGTCGATCAGCTGCGCGATGCAGGTATCTCCTGTGATTTTGTGATGAGTTGGTATCTGCGGGAAAAAGGCGATAGCGAATACGGTGTATCGATCTATGACCCGCACGATCATTTCCATCCGGTCGAGACCGAGGAGGAGAAGACAAAACGCGAAGAAATGCTTGAGCAGATGACCGAGGAGGAGAGAGATCGGTATTGGGCGAAGGATTTTGCGTCCATCCCGAAATTCAAAGAGATTGATGCCCTCATCGCCATTGATGTTGAGGACGGGCCTTGGCTGTGCAAGTGCAGAGAGTTTTACCCGTGCAGATTCTATATGCTTACCGAATTGCTGCAGATCAAGTAAAAAATCAAACGGAGCAGAGTGGTTTCACTTTACTCCGTTTTTTATTGACACCGGGGGAAAAACATGATAGAATTGTTGAGGGTCACCTGTATATCAAAGGGAGGGATCAATATGGATATGACCAAAAAGTTTCAGCATGTTTTCCCGGTCGGAGTCGGATGCAATATGGCAGCCGGACTTTCCCGTATCGGTTTGAGAGAATATTCCGGTCCGTTTGATTGGATCATGGCAGGTATGGATGATGTCATCACCTTGCTCGATACCGATTTTGCGGATTTTTTGAATCCGGAATATCTGAAATCCACGCCGGTCCCGTTCAATGCGGGTAAATGCATCAACACCAAGTTCGAGATGATCCAATTTGTGCATGACTTTGCACCGGAGGAGGATGCACCGCCGCTTAGCGAGCAGCTTGGTGCGGTACAGGCAAAATATCAGCGCCGCATCGATTATTATATGCAGGCACTCAAAGAGCCGACTTTGGTCTGCCGTTTAGAATACGGCGGAAAAGAAGATTACTGGAGAAAGAATTATCACCGCGTTTCGGAATTTTTCAAAAAGTTCAACCCGGAAAATGAGCTGATCATCATCAGCTACGGCGAACCGAACACCAAATTAGACGCGGATTTTCCGATGTATTTTTGTGAAGAGATCTACGATGATCATGTGCTCGGCTATTTTATCGAGACCAATGACGAGCTCAGTGCATTCCTGCACCGCGAGGATCTCATTCCGATCGAGCAGCGTGCGAAAAACCTGCGCTTCTTCATCGATAAACAGCTGACCGCCAACCGTGATATCTCCGTCAATGAGCTCCGTATCGCACGCGATAAGCTCCAAAAAGAGAATACCGTCTGGAAAGATTGGATGAATGATCTGCATCGTTCCGATTCTTATATCGAACGATTAAAGGCAGAGGGTATCAAGAAGGTCGGTTTTATCGGCTGTACGCAATTCTTTGAACCGCTGGTGGATCAGCTGCGTGCGGCAGACATTTCCTGTGAGTTTGTGATGAGCTGGAATCTGTTTGGGAAAGGGGATCTGGCGCACGGCGTACCGATCTACTGTCCGCAGGAGCTTTTCCGTCCGCAAGAAACCGAGGAGGAACGGAAGAAACGCACAGAGGAATTGATGCAGCTGCCCGAAGCGCAGCGCGAGCTGTATTGGCAGAAACGGTTTGCTGCCATGCCGAAGGTAAAAGAGGTCGATGCGATCATCGGCGTTGATGTTGCAAATGCCAATTGGCTGGGCAAGGCACGTGCTTTTCTTTCGTGCAAGCTGTATATGATCTCCGAACTTTGGAGTAACTGACGCATAAAAAACGGAGTAGAGTGTTTTTCACTTTACTCCGTTTTGGTTATTCCGGATAAACGCTGTTGTATTTGCTCTGCAGATACGCAATGTTCTCCGGGGTATCCGGGTTATATGGGATGCCAAAGTACGCTAAAATGCCCTGTGCGATGGCTGTGCCGATCTCCACGATGTTGTCGATGATGTACTGTGCATCCGCAGGCTGATCGTGGAATGCCACCTCAATGAGCACCGCCGGTGCATTGGTGCGCCGCAGCTCGTAATATCCCTTGCCGCCGAATGCATCCTTGCCTTCCATAACACCCAGACCGTCGGTCGGTGCAATGGCAAGCAATCTTTCATAGATATCGTTTGCGAGCCGAACGCTGTTTTGCAGCCCGAACCGATGCACATAGACCGCAGGTCCGCGTGCGGTATGGTCATCCGATGCGTTGGAGTGGATGGCAACGTGAACCGCAGGGGAATAGGCGTTGGACTCGTTTACCACCTGCGTGAGCGTCTGAGTGGGTGAATTTCGCATCACGGTAAGCCCGTGCCGTTCTAAATCGTACTGTACGACGTCGGCAATGAGATTCATACGGTATTCTTCTGTGCCGTAGGTCCCGTATCCGAAGTTGAAATCCTGCACCGAGGGAGAAAGATAAACATCGACCGGCTGATTTGGATAAACCATTGGGAAAATCCTCCTTAAAGTGTTTTGTTATCATCCTATGCGGCAGCACGGAAAGTAGTTCTAATCGCGGTCAAAAACGCATACCATCAACCATAGAGCAACGGATGAGGGGAGCGTTTTAGGATGGCAATGGAAGCAAAGGAGCGGTGTGTGCTGCTCGCGGAGTATATTGTGGAGAGTAAGGATACGGTGCGCGGGACTGCCAACCGATTTGGGATCAGCAAATCCACCGTACATAACGATATCACCGGTAAACTGCGGCATTATGACTACGGGCTTTATCATGAGGTCAGACAGGTGCTGGAACATAATAAGGAGGAGCGGCATATCCGCGGCGGGAATGCCACAAGAGAGAAATATGCCCGTCTGCGGGCAAGTAAAGAAAGCCGTGATTATAAACAAAAGTTATCGGAAAATGTTTAAGTTTATTTACGCGTAAAAGTGTTGACAAATCGTGCGAAATCTGATATAATAAATCCTGTCAGCTGAACAGGACATAAGGTCAAGGGAAGCGGACAGGACAAAAGATGCGGATTTAGCTCATCTGGTAGAGCGCCACCTTGCCAAGGTGGAGGTAGCGAGTTCGAGCCTCGTAATCCGCTCCATACGGTACCATAGCCAAGCGGTAAGGCGTGGGTCTGCAACACCCTGATCCCCAGTTCAAATCTGGGTGGTACCTCCAAAAATCCTCGTATGAAAATACGAGGATTTTTCTTTTTCGGGTTTACTTTTCACTATTATTGCGGAGATATTTAAGGTAAGACTAAGGGTGAAGCAGAATGATAAAAAAGGACAGAGTTTTCACTCTGTCCTTTTGCTTTTATTCGGTCATCGGCATCTCGGTCATGCGCAGTTTTGCACAACCGTATGGATATAAGTCGATATCTTCCGCATCGCCGATGGCTTTGTTTGCATTAGGAAGGACTGCGGATACCGTGTCGTAGCCGTCCGCAAAATCCCAATCCACCCTTGCAAGTTTGGCGGATAATGTAATGCGCGGATTTTTGGAGGAGAACGGAATTTCATCGCCT
>JBGUUN010000343.1:0-2820 GCA_045133555.1 Oscillospiraceae bacterium | reverse complement strand
ACGCGCAAGGTGACCTGCGCCTGCGTAAGACTGCCGACAAAAAAGGCGTCGGTGTTGTTCTCCCATTCCCCGGCATCGCCGTCCACGTTCACCGTCTGCGTCGGCGCGTCGATGCGGTGGTTCAAGTAGGCGCGTGTGATCTTGGTGCCGCGCGGTCCGTCTGCAACGGGCTCATTCGGGAATGCCGCCAGCACCGTGTGTGTCCCCGACACAAAGATCGATCCCATCGAGCCGCGTGTCCTACCGATTAGACTGAACTCTCTGTAAAACGCACTGCCGTCCGCCGCGCCGAGGCGCGCATAGTACTCGGCAGATTTGCCGTAGGCAAGCAGCGTTTCGCCCGACAAGAATCTGCCTACATACGGCGCCGCCGTATCAAACGGACTCTCCACCAACGTGTCGGGACCTTCCTCTGTAAAGTCCAGGGCTTTCCATGTGCCATCCGCACGGCTGAGCGCATAGGAAACCGTAAAATTCAGATCCAGTCCGTGTACCTCGGCTGCCAGCAGCATTCTGCCGTTATACAACTCCACCGCGACCGGCATCTGTCCCGAAAAATAGGGAGCGGTAACGCTCTCTCCGCCAAGCACACGGGTCTTATCGCCGATATACTGCTGCAATACCGTGGTCGCACGGTAATAATTGGTGTCGCCCGGCTGTATGTCCGGCGTCCATGTATATCCCCGATCTGCGGAGACGAGATACCCCGTACCGCTGGAGCGCTTTTCCGTATCGAATGTATATTTCGCAATGTACGGCGCGATCTGCGTAAAGTAGATCTCCACCGTGTCGTCCGAGCGCTGCAGGATGGACGGCTCCCAGCACTGTCCCGTATAGATCTTCTGCGGCGTGCCGAATGTCAGCTTGTTGTCGGCATCGATCCCGCCGCGCATCACGTACAAGCCGTTTGCATCCATATCGTATGTATAGGCAAATTTCGGCCGCACGGCAAATACATACAGGATCTCGCCGTTATCGAGCATGCATGCCTCAAGCCCGCTGGCAAGCAAATAATCCCCTGTGCCGTACCTGTGCTGCGAGGTCGTCCAAACGGAAACCGGCGCTGTCCAGTTGCGTCCGTCCGCACTGGTCGTATAGCAAATCCGGTTGCCCGTCCGGCTCGTGGAAAACAGCAGGACGTACAGATCCTCTTTCCACTGCTTGATGCGCGGATAATACATCTCGTCAAACCAACTGTACCCGGTAGCCGCATATGTGAGCTCCGTACTGTTGCGAAAGTCCTGCTCCAAGGACACGCGCATCATATCATCCTCGGCATGATCGCCGTTTGCGCTGTTCGTATTCAGCTCCGTGATGGTGGGAAGAACGGACGACACATCGGCACCGCCTGCGGCAAAAGCCGCAAAGGGCAAAAGTGCAGCCACCAAACATGCAGACAAAACTTTGAAAGCATATCTACGCATAGGAATCTCCTTTCGATGCTCGGATGTTGTTGCCGCAATGAGAAAGGCACACAGAGGATGTTTAGCGCAAAAACCGCCACGCATGCTCATGTGTCTGTCTGATCCCGGTTGTCGTCTGTAGGTTCTGTTTCCGCTTCCTGCAAGTTTTCAGTTTCCTGCGTATCGGGAAGCGAAGTTCTTACAAAAACAAGCGTGTCATAACAACCATTTAGAAGAGTATCGCTCTCTTTATCAACCGTTACAATCAGTTTATCCGAAGAAAACGCACAACTGCCGCTCAAACCACTCGTATACTTTTCGGTAGTTATATAAATTTTATCCGTATAATCAAACCCAATAATCAATGGAATCGTTTGTTCCGGCAGAGTCAGCTGACCATCCATTAAAGTTGTCTCGGTTGCGTCCGTATACGGTGAATAAACATCAAACCAAATATCGGGGGTTTCCGATACCCATCTTGCAGGAGGATAATCAAATGGTCTTTCCCCCTGGTATTGTATACATCCGCTGCAAAGCAGAAGTATACTGATCACCAGAATACTTGTAAACCGCTTCACATTTGCCACCAACCTTTCTGTACACAGGGGATCGTCACTTGTGTGCTTTCCCTCTTTCTTATCATTCGATCGGGGTTACATTTTGCATGGCTACAACATATTTGCTTTTTTCCGCATACACGATCGTTCCGGTGTAATTTCCGGGCGCGGCAACATTGGATTCTCTTGCCATAGACTTTTTTACATCCACACGCAGTTCTTCTGCATCCAGTAAAAGCTTGTATTCGCTGCTTTTACGCCCGTAAGAGGATGCATCCAACACAAAAACACCGCTGTACGTACTGTACGATTGATCTTTTATGTCGCAAACAGTTGGCACCACAATCGTACCGGTAAGGACAAGGCTGACAACAACGACTGCAGCACACAAAATAATCATCGTGAAAAACTCACTTTTTTCGGAACGCATATTTTTAAAAGCATAAACTATACATACGACCCCGATAACGATCAGAAGTATTACTATAGTGGAAAACGAAACTATCCGTTTCATTAAAAATTCATCATATAGTGCATTTTCCATAGCATATCGCCTTTATACATTTCATTTTAAAACAGAATACAAACATGCGAGCGGGCTCACAAAGAACGGCGCTCTGTGTAACCCGGTACAATGCATTCTCGCACTTCCAGTATAACAAACGCCCTATTTTTTGTCAAGTTGCCGAAAATGCCAAACAAGGCAGTCCCCATAGGGCTCCGATGAAATTATCGCTTGCAAAGATTGACAATCTCGACATTTGGGCGTATAGTTACATCGTGTATCCAACAAGCCCTGCATTTGCAAAAGTACACAGATAAAACCCCAATAGGAGGACAATATGAAAAAAGCAATCGCA
>JBGUUN010000342.1:0-2072 GCA_045133555.1 Oscillospiraceae bacterium | reverse complement strand
GGCCCGACACAGGAGGCGATCGACCCGGTACGCTATATCACCAACCATTCCACCGGTAAGATGGGCTATGCGGTGGCAAAAGCGGCTTCTCTGCGCGGTGCAAAGGTAATCCTTGTTTCCGGTCCGGTGTCGATTGCACCGCCGAAGTTTGTTGAGGTCATTCCGATCGTATCGGCAAAAGATATGTTTGAAGCGGTCAAATCGCATGCTGCAGAGGCTGATATCATCATCAAATCCGCAGCGGTGGCAGACTATACGCCGGCAAGTGTATCGGATGAAAAGGTCAAGAAAAAAGACGGTGATATGAGTATCCCGCTGGTTCGCACCGACGATATTCTGCAGTATCTCGGACAAAATCGCAGAGAAGGTCAGTTCTTGTGCGGATTTTCGATGGAGACCCAGAATATGTTAGAAAATTCCAGAGCGAAGCTTGCGAAAAAGAAGGTGGATATGATCGTTGCCAACAACTTAAAGGTCGAGGGTGCGGGCTTTGGTACCTCCACCAATGTCGTTACCATCATCACCAAGGACAGCTGCGATGAACTTCCGAAGATGGAGAAGATCGATGCGGCACATCGGATTTTGGATGAGATCCTCAAACGGATATAAAGAAAAACCCCGGGAAATCCCGGGGTTTTGATATTTTAAGCGTTTTCTTCTGCAAAGAGTACTTCCGGATCAAAATCCGGGATCTCCTCATTTTCGGTATCTAATAAAAAATCGATATCATAATCTTCGAAATCGGACGGTACTTCTTCTGCTTCCACAGCTTTTTTCTTTTTCATCTGCAGGAAGATAACGATAGCCGCAGCAGCGGATGCAAGTGCAAGAATTGCGGAAATGACTGCGATCCAGGTATATTTCTTTTTCATAATTTCATTCCTTTCTGTATCTGATACGGGGTACACTTTCATTATAGTCCGATTTTAACGGAATGTCAAGCATACTCAAAGTGCACGGTAAGAGAGCACCTCGAATTGAATACGGGTGGTAAGCTGCTCCAATGCCAGGAGTTTTGCGGCAGCCTGCGGTGGGGTATTGCAGCTGTACGGCGTCATGGAAAAGAGGTTTTGGATGCTCTTTTGATCCGGCAGCAGGATGTGTGAGTCCACCTTATCGGTGGATAAGAATTCAAATCCGGCAAGTGGGTAGTCTTTGACCTCATTCTTGTACGGTGTTTCGTAAACGGTGGATTTTAACTCCCAAAGATGGTGTGCACCCGGGATGGCAAGCAGCATTTTTCCGCCCGGCTTGAGTACGCGTAAAAATTCTTTCTCCGCATATGGGGAAAAGATGCAGACCAATAAATCGATACAGTGATCCGGCAGCGGTATCTCAAACGAGCTTGCCGCAGCATAGGTGATGCCGTTTGCTGCATGGTGTTTGCCTGCCGCTTCCAGACCGAATTTGGAGATATCGGTGCCAAACAGCTTGACCTTTTTGCCGTTTTCTGTGAGAGCATCGTATAAACGGTGGGTGTAGTAGCCTTCACCGCAGCCGGCATCCAGTACGACCGGATGCTTGACGTCTTTGAGCAGTTTGATCGCATTTGCGTTGATGGCATCCGATAACGGTTGGTAGTAACCTGCAGAGAGGAAATCCACTCTCGCACGGATCATATCTTTGTTGTCGCCCGGAATTTTGGAGCGTTTTTTACCGATCGGGATCAGATTGACATAACCGCTTTTGGCACGGTCATAGCAATGGTTTTTGGGACAGCGGTAGCTTTTTTGATCTTCACTTAATGCAAGCGGTGCATGACAGACCGGACAGGTGAGGGTAACAGCCATGCATTACACCTCTTCCGGGATGTAGTCCATTGCAATATTTTCTCTTGCAACGATGCCTTTTAAGTGGTCAAGTGCCTGTTTGATCTCTTCCATTGTATCCAGATGCTCCACAAAGACCGGAATATCTTTTCCGAGTCTTGCGGCACAGCGCAATACGGTGTTGAAATCAATGCTGCCTTTGCCCGGCATACATTCGATGATGCTGCATGGAATATCGCCGCTCATCTGTACGTCTTTTGCATGGATGCTGCGGATGTGTTTGCCGAGTTTTGCAAACATATA
>JBGUUN010000341.1:0-4739 GCA_045133555.1 Oscillospiraceae bacterium | reverse complement strand
TTATATTTTGCAGAAACCTATCTTGCCTCTCCCTTTGGGAGAGGTGGCAGACCGCAGGTCTGACGGAGAGGGCAAAACAGCCACGGTGCCCGTGGTGGCACTTCGCAGAGAGCTGTAGATGCTCGAATGAAAAAGGACGAATCTTTTGATTCGTCCTTTTTTAGATAATAGATAATAGAGAATAGATGCCTTCTCCTGCTTGCGGGCGGTAGCCACCATCCATAGGACACTAAATCCGCCCTACCGCAAGCCCGCGATCCATTTACCTCCCGCACCGGATCGGCGAACAAACCCGATTCGGAAATTTTCGGAAGAAAATTTCCGCCGCACAAAGGTGTAAGGCGAGCGATAAAAATGCGTTTTTGCTTACTTTTGCCGCATAGGGCAAAAGTAAGGGCCATGTATGAACCGGCCTTTCGTACAAAGGTTCGTGCGGCCTGAGCCACGCAGAACCCGAGCCCCGGAGTACCTCCGGCGGCATAGCGCTGCAGGTTTCTACCACCTTTCATAGCCGCGAGCAAAGCTCGCTATCATTCTGGCGGTCTTATGCCTTAGATGCTCGAATACATTGCAATTTCAGCGGTCGCGCAGCCGCAGTCCCCGCTTAAAAATAAAAGGACGGTTTTTACCGTCCTCTTTTATATTTTGCAGAAGCCTATCTTGCCTCTCCCTTTGGGAGAGGTGGCAGACCGCAGGTCTGACGGAGAGGGCAAAACAGCCACGGAGTGCCTCCGGTGGCATAGCGCTACAAGCAAGGAAATAAAAAGCCCCCATCAACCGACGGGGGCTAAAACTTTCAGTTTTGATGAAAACAACAATTAGTTGTTTTTCATTTTTGCAAAGCACTCAGAGCAGTAAACCGGACGGTCTTCTCTCGGTCTGAACGGAACTTTTGCAATGTTGCCGCAACCAGCGCAGGTAGCTTCGAACATCTCTCTCTGCGGTTTAGCAGACGGAGCGCCGGCTTTGCGGTTTGCACGGCATGCTTTACATCTCTGCGGCTCGTTTGCAAAGCCTTTTTCAGCGTAGAATTCCTGCTCGCCTGCAGTGAATACAAATTCGTTGCCACAGTCTTTGCATACTAAAGTTTTGTCCTGATACATGATCATATACCTCTCTTTGATCGAAATGGTGCGCCTTACACCGGAGTAGTGTCCCCAACCCATAAGCCGCAAAAAATAAAATTATATCATGACGTCAACGCCATTGATAACTGTTTTACGCCAACTAACGCATGGCAAGATCCTTAAGCTTTCGGCGTACTCGTTGTAAAGCATTATCAACAGCCTTTGGGTTGAGCCCCAACTTTGATGCAATAAACTTGTAGTTATGACCGCCTAGATACAACACTAAAATTTCTCTCTCTAACGGGGAAAGCTTCTCCCGGATATGCGCACCGATGAGGTCAAACTGCTCCTTCATCAGATATAACATCTCGGGATTGGTCTTGTCGTTCGCAGGATCAAAAGACAGCTCCTCGAGCGACATTCGTTCGCGGTAGGTACGCATTTTATATGTGTACTGCTTAGCCGCATAGTTTTTGAGCGCATTCACCACACAGGTCTTTGCAAATGCCGCAAACGCCGCATCCCGCTCAGGGTCGTAATGCAAAAGCGCATAGCAAAAGCCCATGCTCGCTTCCTGATAAATGTCCTCAAAATCACATTCCGGAAGCCGATAACGCGAAGCCGCATGATGCAAAAGCGGTGCGTACCGCAGATATAAAGCCGCCGCAGCAGCCTCATCTCCCTTGCGATACCGCTCGATCAAACATGGATCTTCGGTGTTTTTTAAGTTCGTATTCTGCACTTTCGAATCCGTGTCTGTCACCTTTCTTTGCTTGTGTGGATAAATCACTACGATAATCATACACCAAAATTCTTAAAAAGTCAAGAGCGAATTTTATATTTTTTCGCATTCTTCTCAAAATTCCGGTGCAAATAACCGTGTTTTCGGTTTTATTTCTGCTTTTTAGCCGCAAAAGCCTGCTTTGCGTTGTGAACGGTCTGCAGGGATTTCGCCAAAGCCTCCTCGGCTTCTTTTAAGTTGTTCTCAATGTATTCCATCGAAGCGCGGTTTAATTCCGCAGCCTTCGCGTTGGCATTGAATAAAATGGATTTCGCTTTGGTCTCGGCAGCACGGATGATCTCGCTGTTGGAGATCATGGATTTGCGGTTTTCCTCCGCATTCTGGATGATCGCAGCAGCCTCCGCTCTTGCAGCGGATAAGGTCTGCTCACGCTGACGCAGAATGTTCTGCGCTTCCTGCAGCTCGACCGGCAATACATCCTCCAGCTGATCGATCAGACTGCGCAGCTCTGCGGCATTGATGATCACGCTGTTCTTTCTCATCGGGATCAGCGCACCGTTTGCCAGCACACTCTCCATCTGCTCTAAAATTTCTTCAACTCTCATGGTACTATCCTTCTATCATTTCTTTCCGAGTTTCTTTTCGATCAGGGCAAGCGCTTGCGGCGGGACAAACTCCGAAATATCTCCGCCGAACGACGCGATCTGCTTGATTAAACTCGAGCTTAAATATAAATTCTGCTCCGCCGTGGTCAAAAATACCGTCTCGGCAAGCGGATTGAGCTTCTTGTTGGCAAGCGCCATCTGAAACTCGTACTCAAAGTCGGATACCGCACGCAGACCCTTGACGATCGCACAGGCACCTACCTCGCTTACATAGTCCGCAAGTAAGCCGTGGATCTGCACCACCTCGAGATTGTCCAGATGTCCGGTGCATAAACGGATCAGCTCGACACGCTCATCAAAGGTGAAGCTGCCTTGCTTTTGCGGATTGATCGACACCGCAATGATCACCTTGTCGAATAACTTGCAGGCACGGTTGACAATGTCCAGATGACCCTTGGTGATCGGGTCAAAACTACCCGGACAGATCGCAATTCTCATTATGATTCCTTCTTTCCACCAAAGTGTAAAGTGTAGTTTTTTCTTTCATGTTCCATGAAATGGAACATATCATTTGCACCGTAAGGTGCAATCATCATGTCCTTTCAAGGACATATCATTCGCACTTGCAAAAGCAGGTGCGAATATCATTTGATCCGCGTGGCGGATCACGCTTCTTCGTCCTGAACTTTCTTTCTGTAGGTGGTCAGCATGATCCTGCCGTATTTATAATCTTTGTGACGGACAAAATCGCCGTAAACATCCTCCAAAGTATCCTCCTTCGGATGCTCGCAGATGATGATGCCGCCGTCCGACATCTTCGCAGCCAAAAGCGGCAGCGCCTGCTGTAATAAGCCCTGATTGTACGGCGGGTCTAAAAACGCAATGTCAAAAACGTCCTTGGTGGACTTTAAGAATGCGATCGCATCCATCGCCGCAACACGGGATTTTTCAAACAGACCGGTGTGCTTTAAGTTGTCCTTGGTGCAGTTTTGCGATACCGGGGAAGCATCCACGAAAACGCAATGTTCCGCACCGCGGGATAATGCCTCGATGCCCATCTGACCGCATCCGCAGAATAAGTCGAGCACACGCGCACACGGCACTTCAAACTGGATGATATTGAAAACCGATTCTTTGACCATAGCGGAGGTCGGACGAACGTCTAAACCCTCCACCGTCTTTAAAACTCTGCCGCGGGCAGAACCGGTGATAACACGCATAGTTTCTATCCTTTCAATGATATAATAAGCTGTTCTTGCTGTAACGGAATACACTCATCACCATGCCGATCGCGATGTAGCAGACCAAAATCGAGGTGCCGCCCGCCGAGAAAAACGGCAGCGTGATGCCTATGACCGGCATCAGACACATCACCATCAGGATATTGATCACGATCTGGGTGAAAAAGATCGCAAATACGCCGATACAGATATAACATCCCATCGGGTCACGCGCTTTGATGCCGGTGATCAGCATCTTAAAGCAGATGCTGCACAAAAGCAGCAGCACCGCGATGCAGCCGACAAAGCCGAATACCTGCCCGATGAACGAAAATACAAAGTCGTTGTAACACTCCGGCACGCTGTACATATTCTTGTTGAACAGTCCCCTGCCGGTCAATTGTCCCGAACCGAGCGCGATCTTGCCCAGATATTGCTGGTAGCCGTCGCCAAGCGGGTCAAGCTCGGGATGAAACGCGATAGCAAAGCGGTTTTTGAGATAATCCGGCAAAAAGAAATGCCAGAAGATCGGAACACCGACCGCCAAAACGCCCGCACCGCCTAAAATATAATAGCTTGGCAGACCCGCCGCGTAGATCATGACCAAAAAGATCATCAAAAATACGATCGCGGAGCCTAAGTCACCCTGCAGTACGATGGTCAAAATCGGAATACCGCCGTGGATACAAAGCGGGATCAGGGTGCGCACATGCTTGATATCGTCCTTGACGTAGGACAGATGCATGGCGAAGGTGAGGATAAACGACAGCTTCAAAAGCTCGGACGGCTGTAAGGTGGTAAAACCGAAATCCAGCCACGCCCTGTCGTCGGTGCCCTCGGGTGTGATACCGATGAAAAAGGTCAGCAGTACCAATAGGTAGGAAAGCGGCAGATGCGCCTTCCAGAGTTTACACATAAAGTGGTAATCGATGTTGGAAACGATGAAAGCGGCAGCCAGTCCGCCGACCGACATCACCACCTGCATCAAAAACGGACGGGAGGTCGCGGTATACCCCGCACGGTAGATGCCGTACTGACACAGCATGCTGATACCGGAGCAAACACCGCATAACAGCAGCATCCAGTAGTCCACCGTCTTTAAGTA
>JBGUUN010000340.1:0-5171 GCA_045133555.1 Oscillospiraceae bacterium | reverse complement strand
TGCGCGCTCCATCTCTGCGGAAAAGTCGGTATGCCCCGGCGTATCCAACAGATAGACAAAAAGATCACCCGTTTCAAATCCCGACTGATCGGCAAATACCGTAATGCCGCGCTGCTTTTCGATCTCGTGATGGTCAAGGCTTGTATTTCCCGCATCCACCGCACCGATATTACGCAATCTGCCGCCATGATACAGCAGATGTTCGCTGAAGGTGGTTTTTCCGGCGTCAACATGCGCACAAACCGCCAATGTGATCTTTCTCATAGTTCCTCCGATATCAAAAAGGCAGCATCCATAACACAGATACTGCCCATATATTTCATTTTAGAATGCAAGAACACCCAGATGCTCGAGCAGGATCTTGGTTCCCATTAAAACCAGAATAATGCCGCCGGCAAGTTCCGCTTTGGATTTATATTTTGCACCGAATACGCTTCCGACTTTTACGCCGATCGCAGACAGGGTGAAGGTGATAACACCGATGAAAAGTACCGCCGGAACGATTTTGACCGATAAAAATGCAAAAGATACGCCGACAGCCAAAGCATCGATACTGGTAGCGATCGCCATTACGACCATCGTCTTGATGCCAAAAGAAGCATCCGCTTCATCGTCATCGTCTTTGGAAAAAGCCTCACGGATCATATTACCGCCGATGATGCAAAGCAGTACGAATGCGATCCAGTGGTCGAATGCCACGATGTACTCGGAAAACTGTGCACCCAAGAAGTAGCCGAGCAGCGGCATACCTGCCTGGAAAATACCGAAATATGCACCGCAGATCAGCATATGTTTCCATTTTGCATTGCCTGCCGCAAGACCTTTGCAGATGGATACCGCACAAGCGTCCATCGATAAACCGACTGCGACTAAGAAAAGTTCAAACAATCCCATAATTCTTTCCTCCGTTTTACTCTGACAAACATATCAAGTATAGCATACACGACCCAAAAAGTCAATCGGAAAGAAAAGCGGTGCATCGGAGAAAATACCGATGCACCGAAAGAAGAAATCATGATTTTTCAACAGTGTGAAAGATATACTGTCAGCCCTGCTATCCTTTATAGCGATCTGCAAGCGGCGTATTTGCATTGGCAGCTGCCAAGAGACCGTAGGTATCCGGACGGCGCTGACGAAAACGGGTCTCCCGCATTCCGGACGAACGGATCAACTCTTCCGATCCGTACTGTGCAGGAGGCTCGGCATGAATATCCACATCACAGGTAACGACCTGCGAATCCTCCCTGCCGGCAACGGCAAGAATTCTGCCCATATGATCCACAATACAGGACGGGTCACATCCGTCCGCAATGCCGTTTTGCGTCACGCCCATTGCGGTGGCTACCGTGATACTGTTTTCATATGCTCTGCATAATCCGTAGATATTCTCCCATCCGAGTGTCGGCAATGCGATCAGTTCCGCACCGCACAATGCTGCGATCCTTGCCGCTTCCGGGAACTGCATATCCCAGCAAACCAACATACCGATCTTTCCGAGTGCTGTATCAAAAACCTCATAACGGTCTCCCGGTGTGATCTGCAGCTCCTCTCCCGCAGGAAGATGGACTTTTTTATGAATGCCGATGATCTCACCGTGATCGTCAAACAAAATCGCACAGTTATAGGTTTTTTTATCGATGGTCAGCTGCAATCCGGCAACGATGTGCATCTTCCACTGCTTTGCCTTTTTCGAAAAGCGTTGTACCGTCGGTCCGTCTAAGGTTTCATATACTTCAGGAAACGGATAACGCATATCAAAACAATGCAGATGCATATTGATCGCTTCCACCGTGATCGCCAAGTCACTTCCGCGGCGTCCGGCTTCATCGAGCATCGCATAGGTATCCTCCAACGTCAGATCCGCCTGTTCGATCAAAAAATCTAAGTCCGGCGCTTCTTCCAGCGGATTGTAGCGAAAGCGCGGTTTTTGCTGTAATACAGATATTTTCATAGGTCATTTCCCCTTTTGCAAAAAAGGGCACCGATCGCTCGATGCCCTAAAATCCGTATTATTTCTCAACAGAGAATGCGTAGGTGGTGATATGAGTATACTGCTCACCCGGATTTAATACGCAGTTGGTGAAGTGTGCGAAGTTCGGGCTGTCCGGATATACCTGAGTCTCTAAGCAGAAACCGTCACGAACGCCGTATACTTTGCCGCCTTTGCCTGCGTAATCAACACCTAAAGCGGTACCGCAGTAGAACTGTACTGCCGGCTGGTTGGAGGTAACGGTCATAACGATGCCGGTCTCCTCGGATTTTACGGTAGCAACCGGCTCTACTAAGTCTAAGCCGCCTTTTTTATCGATGATGAAGTTATGGTCGTAGCCTTTACCGTAAACGATGCCCGGATATGCGGTATCGTCCATACGGTCACCGATCTTATGCTCGTAGGTGAAATCCCACGGAGAGCCTGCTACCGGCAGGATGATGCCGTTGGGCATCAGCTCGCTGTCGCCGTCGGTGTAGTATTTTGCATTGATCTGTGCGGTATGATCGGTGATGTTGCCTGCGGTGCAGCCTTTTAAGTTAAAGTATGCATGGTTGGTCAGGTTGATCACGGTCTTTTTATTGGTGACTGCATTGTAGCGCAGGGTCAGCTCATTTGCATCGGACAGGGAGAATACCAGGCTGATAGCGACCTCACCCGGGTAACCCTCTTCCATATCCGGGCTGAGGATGGACATTTTCAGCTCTTTGCCGGTCATACCTTCCACGATCTCGGCATCCCAGATGCGTTTGTCATAGCCGACTTTACCGCCGTGCAGGTGGTTGTTGCCGTCGTTGCAGTACAGGCTGTACTCTACACCGTCGAGTGCGAATTTACCGCATTTGATACGGTTTGCAAAACGGCCTACGGTCGCACCGATGTATGCGGTCTGGCCTAAGTAACCGTCTAAGGTATCAAAGCCGAGTGCAACGTCGGTCGGATTGCCGTTTTTATCCGGTACTACGATGGTCAGGATGGTTGCGCCGTAATCGGAGATAGCAACCTGTGCTTTGCCGTTATCCAGTACATATTTTTTTGCCTGGATGGAGTTGTCTGCCGTACAAAACGGCGAGATGGTAATGTTGGTCATATAAATGTCCTCCATAAATTAAGATCGTTTATTTGAAATACGTTTTGCCGCTTCCAACAGTTTCGGATACGCATGGTCAAAAAACTGCAGGAAGGAGGAGCAAAAGTAATTCTTACCGTTAAATTCCATCGAGATCGGCTCTCGGTTGCGGCGGCATCCGCCGCGGCAGATGCGATAATGGCGGCAGACTTTACAGTCCGGGTGCACCTGCTTTGACACCTGTAAAAAGCGTTTTGCATTTTCGGAATCCTTTAAGGTATCCCAATCGTCATGCAAAATGTTTCCCATATACCATTCGTCGGTAACGTAGAAGTCACACGGGAAAACGCTTCCGTCCGATTCGATCATAAAGTAGCCGGTACACTGTCCGGCCATACCGCAGCTCTCCGGCGGATATCCCAGCATCATGGAAAGCAAATTGTCAAAATAACGTACGCTGACCGGATGCGCGGTGAATAGGTCCGCATACCAGAGATCAAACAGCCTGCATAAAAACTTTCCGTAGGCTTTCGGGGTCAGGGAGTATTCCCTGTTATGTGCGATGTTCTCAAATTCATCTAAGCATGGAATAAACTGCAGATAAGAAAATCCCTGCTTTTTGAAGAAATGATAGATCTTATCGGCATTTTTCGCAACATCGGCATTCACGGTGGAGAGAATATTGAATTCCACGCCGCATTCCTCCATCAGCTTTGCCGCAGCCAAAACACGCTCAAAGCTGCCGTTTCCCGCCGCATCAAAGCGATAGCGGTCATGCACCGCCTCATTTCCGTCGAGCGAAAGACCGATCAAAAAGCCTTCTCTCTTGAAGAATTCTGCCCATGCACGGTCGATTTTTAAACCGTTGGTCTGCAGCGCATTATGGATCTTTACACCCTTGCGGTTATATTTCTTCTGCAGTGCGACAACCGTTTCAAAAAATTCCAATCCGGCAAGGGTCGGCTCACCGCCCTGAAATCCAAAGCTTGCAAAGCCGTCGGCAAATTCCAGCGCCTTTTTGATGATGACTTCCACCGTATCCACCGACATCATGCCGTAGTTTGCGATCTCACGCTGCTTGGTAACATCGGCATAAAAGCAGTAAAGACAGCGCATATTACAGGAAGAAGATGCCGGTTTGAGCAGGATCGAGATCGGCGGCATCAGATCACCTCGCTTGCATGCTGCAGACTGACACCGGTAAAATAATGCAGCAGGATCCACTCATAATCTTTGTCCTCATATGTGGCATAACCGTTTGCACCGATCTGACTTAAACCGATACCGTGACCTCTGCCCGCAACGGTGAAGGTAAAGGTATCGCTGCTTTCATTGTATACGATGCTCACGATCTTATTGCTTTTGAGCCAGATATGATCGTAGGATGTAAAATCAAGACCGGTCAGCACCTTATCTCCGGCACGGATCTGCAGCGCAAATCCGGTGGAGTTGGTGGCAACCACCTCAAACCAGGTGTTCGGATCCTCATCAAAGGTGGATTCCGGGAACCAGCTTCTGACATATTCGCGATCCAGCGTTCTGGAATGGATCTCGTTTTCCAGATCATACGGGCTGTCCGCCGGCTGTAAGTATGCGACATTTTTGCCCCAGTAATCGGCAGATGCCTGGGTACCGCCGCCCGAACTTGCGCTGTAGACCGCTTCAGCAACCTTACCTTTATAAGTAAGTACCTGATCCACCACCTCAGCCACGCATTTTTTCACCCTTGCTTTCGGTGTTTTCAGCGGACAGGTGATGACTCTGCCCTGTTTTGCGTGAAATAGAAGATAGGAATGGGTTGCGACCGTCTGCGCTTTGATCGCTTCTTCATGGAATCCGCTGCCGACCTCCGCCTCTACTACCATACAAAGGATATTATAGACCGTATCGGTCACGGTTTTTCCGGTAGCGGAAGATTTGACCGTCATCATATTCTCGGCAACCGTCGGCTTGGTTTCGGACACGGTCGGTGCATCCGCGGATTGCAATGTCACGGTGACTGTCTTTTTGGAACGCGGCGCTGCTGCAAAGGTCTGCAGCGGCAGCATGGCAACGGTCAGCAGCAATGCGATCACGGTTGTCAATAATCGTTTTTGTCTCATAAATTCTCCT
>JBGUUN010000339.1:0-2352 GCA_045133555.1 Oscillospiraceae bacterium | reverse complement strand
GAAACCACCTATTTCGGTCTGGAGGACAATAAGGTCAGTCAGGCAAGACTTTTAGAGCTTGGCAGATGCTTTGCCGAAGCATTCCGTGCATATTTGAAAGGGGAGAATCAGGATGAGTAAAGTAAGAACCTTCTTTGCAAAGATCGTTGGCTTTTTTATGGCGATCGGTCAGATCATCAAGGGGAAATAATGATGTTTTACGGGAATCGTACTTTTTGGAGTGATCCTGCTTTGCAAGAAGCGATCGCGGTCATAGAGCCGCCGCGTTACCGCAGAGAGGAAACCGGAGAATCGGAATATCGGTTGACCGAGACGAAAAACGGTAACTATGAGGATACGCAAAATCGCGTTTCGTTCACGGTAGAACAAAAAAGTGATACATTATTTTATATCCGCCGCAGCTGGACCAATCTTTCCGATGTTTCGGTGAAGATCCAGACGGTTTTTACGGTACGCAGTCTTTTTGCGGGGGATCATTATCTGATCCCCTGTGTCAATATCAACGGAAATGAGTTTGGTGCGGGGCTTGAACCCAAAGGATTGATTCGTGACGGGAAGAAATGGATCTTTGGCTATGACAGGGAATCTATCCCATCCTGTACGTTGGTGGAAAATAAGGACTTTGCTTCGGCTTTGTTTGTTTCGGATGAATCGGCAGTATCGCTGCAGTCATCCTGCAGTCTGACCAAAAATGAGGACGGTACCTTTTTACAGGAGATCTATCATCCTGTGATCGAATCGCCGCTTACTTACATCGACAGAGACAAGTACGGACCGGAATATCAAAGCTATCTGACGCTTGCGTCGGGTGAGACCTTTGTAACCGGATTTTATCTGCAGTTATCCCATCCGCGCTGGAAAAAATTCGGTATTTGCGATGCACTTGACAGCGCACTTACCCTGTTTGGCGATCCGCTGCCGTATGCAAAGCCGGATAGAGAGAATATATGGGAACGTTCGATTTGCTTTGCTAAATCTCTGATCACCGATTATAAGGGGAAAAAGGGGTTTATCATCGGTTTTTTACCGGACGGAAACGGCGGTTTTGTCTACCGTGGGGATAATTGCTTTGAACTTGGATGGTGCGGTCAGAATATCCTGTTTTGCCGTATGCTGATTGAGGACCATCTGCGGTACCGTCATCCGGAAAATCTTGCATTGGCATTGGAAATATTGGATACCCGTGCCGCTTGGTGTACAGCAAAAAGCGGATTGCTTGCCGCACAGCTCAAAGATTTTGAAAGAATGGATGAAGCGGTTTCCGATACTTGTAATATGGGCTACGGTGCCTATGAGTATCTATGCTGTTATGAGCTGTTAAAGCAAAATGGCATCGAAAAGCCGCAGTATTTTGAAGTCGGTAAGGGACTTTGCGACTTTTTCTGCACACATTTTTCAGAAAAATTCGGATTCGGAAAGGCCTGGCGTCTGGACGGTGTTTGTGTAGATGAAGGCGGCAGTGTCGGTGCGTTTGTGATTCCGGCAATGGTCAAGCTGTATGCGATGACCGGGGAAGAAAAGTATCTTACGACAGCGGAAAGGGCTTTGGATTTTTATGTGAAACGGGATCTGGATCAATTTGTTTCCGCTGCCGGTGCATTGGATACCTGCTGTGTAGATAAGGAAAGCTCCTTTCCGTTTTTGATGAGTGCGGTCATGCTGTATGATATGACCCAAAATGAAATTTACCGTACCGTTGCGTTAAAAGCAGCGTATTATATCACCTCCTGGATGTATCATTATCAGCCGGTTTATGACGCAAATTCCGATGTGATGCGTAACGGTATGTCTGTAAAAGGGCTGACTGCGGTATCAACACAGCATCAGTGTCTGGATTCCTATGCAGCACTTGCGGTACCGTATATCCGCCGTGTGGGTGAGATCGCGAAAGACGAGCGTTTTACACTTCGTGCCGAGATGATGTGGCGCTCTGTCTTACAGTTTATCGGCAACGGCGAATGGGAGGTTCACGGCAGAGTCCGTCCGGTCGGCAGTGCCAATGAAGTTGTGGTACAGTGTCGATGGTTTTGGGACGGCAAAGACCGCGGCAGTTTAAATGACTGGCTGGTGGCATGGCCGTGTGCGTTTCGCCTTTCGGTATTGGCAAGTGAATTTCAGAAAGAGGAAAGAGATTCGGTGAAGTAAGGGGAAAAGGACTATGTATAAACTTTCGGTTCCGATCAATATGAATACCGTAAACGAGCAAAGTCTGCCGGTGTATTTGCGGCAGATCCAAGAATGCGGTGCAACACGGGTGTTCCTTTGCGGTGTTTATCCGTCAGGTGCCGATGAAAATGTATTGGATACCGATCCGCAGCGTCTGGAAGCAGCGATCCGTTATTTTCAGCAAAA
>JBGUUN010000338.1:0-2461 GCA_045133555.1 Oscillospiraceae bacterium | reverse complement strand
GATTACGGTAAAACATTACCTGCGGATTTATACAGATCATACCACTCTGCACGGGTCAGCACCACATCGGATGCTTTAGCAAAGTCAGCAATACGCTGCGGGTTCATACTGCCGATGATCGCCTGCATATTTGCCGGATGACGTAAGATCCATGCGATTGCGATCGCGGAGTTGGTCACACCGTATTTCTCAGCCAGTTCATCAAGTTTTGCATTCAATGCCGGGTACTTCTCGCTGCCGATGAAGCAGCCTTCAAAGAAGCCGTACTGCAGCGGAGACCATGCCTGGATGGTGATATCGTTATAACGGCAATACTCTAAAACACCTGCTTCACGGTTGATACCTGCTTCATTCTGCATATTGACGTTAAAGCCGCTGTCGATCATCGGAGTGAAAGCCAGAGAAAGCTGCAGCTGGTCTGCTGCGATCTTCTGTTTGCAGTATTTCTGCAGCAGTGCGATCTGACCGCCGTTGCAGTTGGATACACCGAAGAAACGGACTTTACCCTCTGCCTGCAGTTTGGTGAATGCTTCCGCAACCTCTTCCGGCTCCATTAAAGTATCCGGACGGTGCAGCAGTAAGGTATCCAGATAATCGGTATCCAGACGTTTTAAGATCTTATCAACGGAAGTCAAGATATGCTCTTTGGAGAAATCGAACATGCCGTCATGGATCGCACATTTGCCCTGAACGATCATCTGATCACGGGTAAAGCCGTTATCTTTTACAGCCTGTGCGAAAACGCGCTCGGAATCACCGCCGCCGTAAATGTCCGCATGGTCGAAGAAGTTGATGCCTTCTGCCATTGCGGTCGCAATGATTTTTTCTGCTTCTGCTCTGGTCTTACCTGCGATACGCATGCAGCCGAGTGCAATTGCGGATGCATCAAACATGCCGCCGAAAGAAATCTGTTTCATACACTTAATCCCCTTATGTTGTCTTATTCAAAACGATAAACCGCGCAGCAAGCTTCGGTCAGAAGTGCTACTGCAGCATTCGTATCGTTTTCGTTGAGTAAAGTATTCGGACCGTGTGCATAACGGGTAACGACCGAGATCGCCGCTGCTCTTGCACCGAAACCGGACTGATTGATCGCACTTGCATCGGTGCCGCCTACCGACAGCACCTCTTTCTGATACGGGATATCATACTCTTTACACAGACCGAACAGCACTTCGTTGATCTGCTCGTCACAGATAACAGAGGTGTCCGAAATCTTGATCGCACAGCCGATGCCCATGGTGTTGCTGCCTTCCAGATCGCCCGGACGGTCCTGACCTGGAGTAACATCCAGTGCAAAACCCATATCCGGCAGGATTCTTGCAGCTGCGGTATGACCGCCGCGGCAGCCTACTTCTTCCTGTACGGTAAATGCAAAGTACAGATCGTTTTTGATCTCTCTGCCCTGCAGATTTTTCAATGCCTCGATCTGCATATAGCAGCCGATTCTGTCATCGATCGCTTTGGTGGTCAGATAACCGTCCTGCATCTTGACATACGGGCCGACAAAGCAGCATACATCGCCGATGTTCACATACTTCTCGGTTGCTTCTTTAGAGGAACAGCCGATATCGATAAACAGGTTATTGCGGTCACCGTTTAAGTTTTCCGGTTTGCAGCGTGCGGATACAACACCGGTAACGCCGTTGCGGAACATAACGCGGGACTGGTAGGAAGTATGGATGAAATCCCAACCCATATTCTTGACCATCAGCGTACCGTCCGGATTGACTTTGGTCACCTGGAAACCGATCTCATCGGTATGCGCTGCAAACATAATGCGTTTTTTGTCCGGATTCTCAACATTTGCATATTTGATCGCAATGACATTGCCGATCGCATCCACAATGACCTCATCGCAAAGCGGTTTGACCAGCTCCTTGATGTAATTTCTCACCGGTGTTTCATAACCGGAAACACCGATCAGCTGACTTAAGTTTTCCATCAGCTCATGGTTGAAGGAAATGTTTTCATAAGGTGCTTTCATATAAATTCTCCTTTATCAAAAATATTTGAATTCATCTGTAAAATCCAAGGTAGCAAACAGATCGGCAGGTGTTTGTGCTCTGCGGATCAGCTTAACTTCTCCGTTTTCGCAAAGCAGCAATTCCGCGCTTCTCAGCTTGCCGTTATAATTATAACCCATTGCGTGTCCGTGTGCGCCGGTATCGTGAATCACGATATGGTCGCCGATTTCAAGCTTCGGCAGCATTCGGTCGATGGCAAACTTATCGTTATTCTCGCAAAGTCCGCCGGTAACATCATATTTACAGTCACACGGTGCATGTTCCTTGCCGAGCACCGTGATATGATGATATGCGCCGTACATGGCAGGACGCATCAAATCGGCCGCACAGGCATCCAGACCGGCATATTCTTTATAAATATGCTTGAAATGCAGCACCTTTGCGACCAGATGGCCGTACGGTGCAAGCATGAATCTGCCAAGCTCGGTATAGAT
>JBGUUN010000337.1:0-18391 GCA_045133555.1 Oscillospiraceae bacterium | reverse complement strand
AAACCAATGAGAAAAATTCATATTTACGCACAAAATTGCATTTTTTCATAGAGAAAAAATAAAAGGGTTGCTGTAAACAGCAACCCTTAAATCTTTCATTATGAATTCCAATAAGTAGGACGATCCATTAACCTTTAACTGCACCAACGGTCAGACCGCCAACGAAGTATCTCTGGAAGAACGGATAAGCACAAGCGATCGGAAGTACGATTACTACAGCAACACCCATACGAATGGTATCGGACTCGATCTGAGCAGCGATCTCTGCAAGAGCACCACCCATTAACTGAGCCTGCATCTTCATGAATGCAATGTTCTGCTCCATCTTCATTAAGAAGTACTGTAACGGATACAGGTCTTTCTCACCGATGTACAGTAATGCGGTGAACCAGTCATTCCAGTAACCGAAGCAGAGCATTAAACCGATGGTAGCGATAGCCGGTAAGGAGATCGGGAGAACGATCTGAACGAAGATACGCAGCTGGGAAGCACCGTCGATCTTAGCAGATTCGATAACCTCTTCCGGAACGGTGGTCTGGAAGAAGGTACGGAAGATGATAACGTTCATGGAACCTACTGCTAACGGCAGGATAAGTACTAACAGGTTATCTTTTAAGTGTAATAAACGGGTGTTTACTAAGTAAGAAGCAACCATACCGCCGCCGAACAGCATCGGGATGAGGATCATGTAGGTTAAGAACGGTTTCAGTTTAAAGGAGTTACGGGATAATACATAACCCAGTAAACCGTTTAAAGTAATACCGGTGCAGGTACCAGCAATGGTAACCAGTAAGGATACACCGATAGCTTTACCGAATACACCTCTGGAGCTCCACAGGTACTGATAAGTAGCTAAGGACCACTCTTTCGGAACGAAAGAGTAACCGATCTCAGCAATAGACTGCGGGGAAGAGAAAGAGATGATGATGATGAAAATGAGCGGAATTACACAGCAGATTGCACCGAGAATAAATACGAGAGAGAACAACACGTTCGCTGCAGGAGATACTCGGTTAAACTTAGCAAGACCGTCAAGAAGCTGTTTTTCTTTTTTAGCCATGACTTAAATACCTCCTATCAGATTAGAACATTGCAGATGCCGGGTCAATCTTACGAACTACTGCGTTAGCAGCGTTGATCATGATAAGACCACAAACAGACTGGAACAGACCACCTGCAGAAGACATACCGATGTTCTGCATGGAAGTTAATGCGTTGTAAACGAATACGTCGATGGTCAGGGTAACACTGTACAGCTCACCGGTGTTCTTCGGGATGTTGTAGAACAGACCGAAGTCAGAGGAGAAGATACGACCAACAGCCATGATTAACATGATGGTAATAATGGTTTTTAACATCGGCAGGGTAATGTGTTTAACCTGCTGCCATTTGGTAGCACCATCGATGATTGCTGCTTCATACAGAGTCTGGTCGATACCAGCGATAGTTGCTAAGTAAACAACCATACCGTAACCTGCGCCCTTCCAAACGTTCAAGAGGATCAGGAACGGAGGCCAGAAGTTTTTAACCGATGCGGAGTACCAGTTAACTGCTTCTTTACCCATAGACTCCATGATGGAGTTTACAAGACCTTTTTCAACTGCTAAGAATGCGAATACGAAATAGGAAACTACAACCCAGGAAATGAAGTTCGGTAAGAACATCATGGTCTGGCAAACTTTTGCCAGTTTCTGGCTGTACATTTCGGTGATCATGATAGCTAAGGTTACCGGAACTACTGCACCTAAGGTGATCATGATTAAGTTGTAGAGGATGGTATTACGGAACATCCACCAAGTCTGGCTCTGGAAGAAGTCCGTAGTGCTTGCAAACAGGAACTTAAAGTTCGAGAAACCCACCCACTCAGATCTCGTGAACAAAATGGTCATGAAATCGAGACCTTTGATCGGCTTGTAGTTTTTGAATGCAATGATGACACCGAACATCGGCAGGTAGCAGAATACCAGGTACCATAAAGAGGTCGGGAGAGCTAACAGCGAAAGCTCGAAGTCATCACGCGTGAATTTTTTTCTGTACTTTTTGTCTTCTCTTCTAGACATTAACGCCACTCCTATACTATAAAATTTTAATTTAAGCCTATTGACGGCAGCGCAGCGCTTCGCGTCCCCGTACAAATAAAATGTTCCGGCAATTTATACGAAAACCCAAAGCATTGTTTTGCCCATCCGGCTTACCTTGCATCTATTATATAATAATTTTCATAATAAATCAAGTGTTTATTTACAAAAAACTAAAAAAATTTTTCCTCAACTTTGATTTTGTTCGCAGAAAATCAAAAAATAACATTTTTTTCGTGCCGTAATTTAAAACAACACGAAATTCAGTAATTGCCAAAGCGTACAAAAAAACACCCACCTATTTTGTGATTTTTCGCAAGATTCGTTTTTTCAGGATAAAAATATAACAAAATTCACATCAATACTTTGGATAAAGTTCACACTCCTTCATTGAAAATCGTCCGTACCGTCCCGATTTTTTTCGCCCGTAAACATTTTTGTAGAACTTGCACAAAGGTTTACAAATCCGTAAAAAACGATTTTTGTACTATACACCCGCCGATATTTATGCTATAATAAAGGTACAATCCTATATTATCAGAAAGGACTTTTACGCCTATGATGCACGAAAAACAGATCGGACGCGCACTCAATAAGCTCGAGCAGCTTCTGATGACCTTAGAGCCGCGCATGTTCGAAAAACACGATACCGTTCCGATGGTAAAATACGAGACTTCGGTCCGTTATAACGCACTTCCGGAGGATGCAGAATTCACTCCGGCAAACAAAGGTGATGTTTGGGGAAAAGAGTTAGGCTACTGCTGGTTTGACGGTACTTATACCGTTCCGGAAAAATTGGACGGCAAAGACCTCTTTGTTATGCCGCACTTCGGCAGCTACGAGACTATGCTGTTTGTAGATAATGTTCCGTACGGTACTTTTGCGAATAAAATCACCAATGCCGGCCACGGCAACCATTACTGCGATATGATCCGCATGAATGCAAAAGCAGGTGAACAGATCCGTCTGACCTTTGAGGCGTATGCAGGTCATTATGTACTGGGCTGCTATCCGTTCGAAGTATCCGGCAACGATAACTTTACCTTTACATATGAAGATGTTACCATCTGCACCAAAAATCAGTTCCTTATCGATTTCTACTTTGATCTGCGCACTCTGCTGCAGCTGGCTGCTGCGATCGATCCGAAAAGCGTTCGTTACGGCCAGATCATCAACTGTCTCTTACAGGTGAATTCCGTTGTACAGTACGCTCCGGATGACACCGACCCGGCATTATTCCGCGACTGTCTCGAACAGGCAAGCGTATACCTCAAACGCTGCTTATCCATGCGCGGCAGTGAGTCCGCAGGTTTCTGCGGCCTGATCGGCCATTCCCATCTGGACACCGCTTGGTTATGGACCATCGCTGAGTCTGTTAAAAAGGCGACCCGTACCGCTGCAAACGCTTTAAGCTTAATGGAGCAGTATCCGGAATATAAATTCGTAATGTCCTCCGCATATCATCTGGAGATCATCCGTAGAAATTACCCGAAACTGTTCGAGCGCATTGCAGACCGTATTAAGGAAGGCAGATTCGAGCCGAACGGCGGTGTATGGGTAGAATGTGACTGTAACATCACCGGCGGTGAGGCAATGATCCGTCAGTTCTTATGGGGCCAGCGTTACACCCGCAAACACTTCGGATTTACCTCCAACAGCTTCTGGCTGCCGGACACCTTCGGTTATTCCGCAGCACTTCCGCAGATCATGCAGAGCTGCGGCGTTGAGTACTTCTTAACCACCAAGCTGTCCTGGAACGATACCAACGCATTCCCGTACGAAACCTTCTGGTGGGAGGGCTTAGACGGTTCTAAAGTATTCACCCACTTCAACTGCACCCATTGCTGGCCGGATCCGAAAGAGATCATCAAAAACCACTATGACGGCGGCGAGATAAAATGGAACTACCTGCACCAGAAAGCTGTTTCCGATCAGCGCCTGATCTCCTACGGCTTCGGTGACGGCGGCGGCGGTCCGCAGTTCGAGATGATCGAGGCTTCCAGACGTGTCAAGGATCTCGACGGCTGTCCGAAAACCGAGCACGTTACCGTCGGTGCATTCATGGACAACTTAAAAGCGACCGCAGTTGACCCGAACACCTATGCAGGTGAGCTTTACCTGGAATTACACCGCGGTACCCTGACCAACCAGCACGTTACCAAATACAACAACCGCAAATCCGAGATCGCACTGCACGACCTGGAGGCTTTGGAAGTTGCAAACGCTGTCAAAGCAGGCACCATCGCTGATGACAGCAAGCTGCACGAAATGTATGAAACTCTGCTTGTCAACCAGTTCCATGACATCCTCCCGGGCACCTGTATCCCGGCCGTTCACGACCAGTCTCATACCGAAACCGCTAAGCTGATGGCAGATGCAGCAGAGATGATCAAAAACGCAACCGAGAACGAGGCAGACGGATACTCCTTCATCAACCTGCAGGGCTTCGATTATAACGATATCGTTTCCGTTGCAGCCGAAGGCAAATCCTTTGCAGCCGATGTTGCACAGCAGCAGATCACCGACATCAAAGGTGAGACCAAACTCGTTGCAGCAGGCATCAAAGTTCCGGCTATGGGCAGCGTAAATGTCAAACTCTGTGACGGCGCACCGCAGGGCAAGAGTGCATTCGTATACGACGGCACCAACCTCGAAACACCGTTTGCAAAAGTAGTATTCAACGAAAAAGGTTACATTTCTTCCTTTATTGATAAATCCAACGGCCGTGAGCTGGTAAAAGAAGGTTCTGCTTTCGGTGCTCTGTTATACGGTCAGGATGTTCCGCAGTCTTGGGACAACTGGGATATCGAGTGTGACTTAAACTCCCTGCTCACCGATTGCGGTGTACTTACCTCCCGCAGCATCGTTGCAGACGGTCCGGTCGAGATCCGTATCCGCAGCAGCTACCGCTTCGAGGAGACCACCGTCCGTCAGGATATCATCTTCTACGCGCACACCCCGCGTGTCGACTTCGAAACCGAGATGAACTGGAACAGCAAACGCCGCTTCTTAAAAGCAGACTTCAACACCACCATTCATTCCCGTTTTGCACGTCATGAGATCCAGTTCGGTAACGTAGAGCGTCCGACCACCCGCAACACCTCCATCGAACAGGCGATGTTCGAGGTCACCAACCATAAATACACCGACCTGTCCGAAACGGGTTACGGTATCTCCATCTTAAACGACTGCAAATACGGTATCTCGGTAGAAGGTTCCGATATCCGTCTGTCTCTGCACAAAGGCGGCGTTCGTCCGGACCCGCGCGGTGATGCAGGCGTTCACTACGTGACCTATTCTCTGCTGCCGCATAACAGCAGCTTTAACGCTGCGGATACCATCCTCCCGGCGTACATGCTCAACTACCCGGTAGTTACCGCAAAAGGTGATTATCAGATGATCAACTTAGGTACCTCCGACAAAGCCAACGTCATCGTTGAAGCGATCAAGCCGTTAGAAGACAGCATTGAATCCGGCGAGAAAGCATATATCCTGCGTATCTACGAGGCAGAAGGCTGCTATGCAAATGCAGACATCAGCTTTGGTTTTGAAGCGAAGGCGATCGCAGAAACCAATATGCTTGAGGAAGTATTAAAAGAACTTCCGGCAGCAAACCATGTATCTCTGACCTTCAAACCGTTCGAGATCAAAACCTTAAAAGTCAGCTACTGATTTTCATAACCTTGCAGGGGCGGCATATCGCCCCTGCTTTGTCGTATGCAACCACAGAAAGAAGGAAACTTTATGCCGAAATTCTTTATGCCGGTCACCGATGATGCATCCGAAATCATCGTCACCGGAGAAAGTGCACATCACATCGGTTATGCACTGCGCAGCCGTGTCGGTGATCTGTTCACCGTCTGCAACTCCGACCCGCAGGCAAAAACCTACGGTTGGGACTACCATTGCCGCATCAGCGCCTTTGATCAGCAGACTGTGACCATGGATGTGCTCTCCTGCGAAGAAAACTCCATCGAATCCAAGGTCTCCATCACCTTATACCAAGCCGTACCGAAAAACGATAAATTCGACACCATTGTGCAAAAAGCGGTAGAACTCGGTGCGCAGACCATCGTTCCGGTGCTCAGCAAACGTTGTATCTCCCGTCCGGACGAAAAAGCACAGGCGAAAAAGAAAGACCGTCTGCAGAAAATCGCTCTCGAAGCGGCAAAACAGTGCGGCAGAAGCATCGTTCCGCAGATCAAGGACTTCATTTCCTTTGAAGAAGCCGTTGCGGACAGCCGTGCATGTGACTGCCGTATCATCTGCTACGAAGGCGGCGGTATCCGTTTAAACGAAGCGTATAAGGAAGGTATGACCTCCATCGCCCTCTTTGTCGGCAGCGAAGGCGGTTTTGAGCCGTCCGAAGCGGAACTTGCGGCAAACGACGGCGTACAGTGCTGTACTTTAGGCAAACTGATCTTACGCTGCGAGACCGCACCGATCGCTGCAATCTCGGTTTTACGTTATCTGACCAAAGACATCTGATACAAAAACTTTTTTAAATTTTTTTTCGCAGACAAAAGGATTTTCGACAGAGAACCTGTATATAGTAATTGAAAGTATTGTCCACCAAATTCAGTTGAGGTTTTTGTATGCCGGAAATTCCAAAAGAGTTTATCACCCGACTGACAGAGAGTTGTGAGATCGGAGATGTTATTTCGACCTACCTGCCGTTAAAGCGTGCGGGGCGAATTTCAAAAGGACTGTGTCCGTTCCATTCGGAAAAGACACCGTCTTTTTGTGTCTATCACGATACCCAGTCGTTTTACTGTTTCGGCTGCGGCGTCGGCGGTGATGTTATCACCTTTATCAAACAGGCGGAAAACCTCTCTTATGTGGAGGCGATCCATTCTCTTGCCCGCAGAATGGGCATGGCGGTGCCGGAGGGTAAAGAAGACCTCTCTGCCAAACGCCGTAAAGCAATTCTTGAAATCAACCGTGAGACCGCACGATTCTATCATAAGGTTCTGCGCAGTGAAGCCGGGAAAAGCGGTTACGAATATCTGCGCGGCAGAGGCTTATCCGACGAGATCATCACCAAATACGGTCTCGGATTTGCACCTGATTCGTTCCATGCGCTGATCGATCATCTGCGCAGAAAAGGCTTTTCGGATATGGATCTCGAGGCTGCAGCCGTTGCAAAACGTTCCACCAAAGGCAATCTCTACGATTTATTCCGCAACCGCGTGATGTTCCCGATCATCGATCTTGCCGGTAATGTCATCGCATTCGGCGGCCGTGTCATGGACGACAGCAAACCGAAGTACTTAAACTCCCCGGAAACATTGGTTTTCAAGAAAAGCAAAAACTTATTCTCCTTGAATTTTGCAAGAAAGGCCGATACCGATACCCTGATCCTCGCAGAAGGATATATGGACGTTATCGCCATGTATGCTGCAGGCTTCCATAATGCCGTAGCGACCCTCGGTACTGCGCTGACCCCCGAACAAGCCCGTATCATTGCCAAGTACACCCGGCAGGTCATCTTATCCTACGATGCGGACGAAGCCGGTCAGAAAGCGATCCAGCG
Organism: Oscillospiraceae bacterium; assembly: GCA_045133555.1. Taxonomy (GTDB): domain Bacteria; phylum Bacillota; class Clostridia; order Oscillospirales; family Ruminococcaceae; genus JAHHTP01. The sequence goes on along the minus strand of JBGUUN010000337.1, from coordinate 10,780 downwards.
CGCAATGAATCTGTTCTCCGAAGTTGGTCTTACCACCAATGTTTTGCACATCGACGGTGCGAAGGATCCGGACGAGTATATCAAGAAGTTCGGCCCGGATCGGTTCCGCAACCTGCTCAACGAATCTTTAAGCGTTATGGATTTCCGTTTGAGCCGGATCAAGAGCAAATACCGTTTAGAGCTTCCGGAGGACAAGATCTCCTATATGAAGGAAGCATCCACCGCCATTGCGCAGATCACCGATGCAGTGTCCCGCAGAGTGTATGCCGGTGTTGTGGCACAGGAATGTAATGTGGAAGCGCAGACCGTGATCGGCCGTGTCGATGCCATTCGCCGTGCCGAGCAGAAAAATGCCGACCGCAAACAGATCCGCGAGGTCATCTCACAAGGTCAGCCTGCCCAAGGCTATAAAGCCAATCCGCAGAAAGCACAGTATGAAAAGGAAGCCGCTGCCGAAGAAATGATCTTAAGTCTGATCCTGCACCGTCCGGATCTTGCTAAGAACATCCTCAAGCAGACACCGGACACGTTGTTTGTCACCGATTTCAACCGTAAGCTGCTGTCGCTGCTGCGCTCTCTTTCGGATGAAGGACAAACCATCAGTCTGCCGATACTCAACTCCCTGCTTGGCGAAGAAGAACGCACCGCGATCTGCGCGATCACCGCACGGTACGATGAGTTTTTATCACCGGACAAGATCTTCTTTGACTGCAAGCGCCGTCTGGAAGAAGCAAGCGGATCCCATGTTGCAGCCGGAGCGGCCATGCAGGCGGATCAATTCCAAAAACTCAAGGAACAAAAAAGGAAGTAACCGTCATTTTTTGACGTACCAATAGAAAGGAAATACACATATGTCCATCGAAAACAACAATACTATCCTTAACGAAGAACAGCTCCCGCAGGAAACCCCGGCAGCAGAGCCGATCATCAAAAAGAGCATCCGTAAATCCATCCGCAACACCGCTAAAGCGAAAGCTCCGGCTGCTGTTCCGGAAAAGAGAGTTTCCGCATTGCTCGAACAGGGTAAGACCAAAGGTGCGCTGACCTCCAAAGAGATCACCGATGTCTTAGAGGACTTGGACTTTGACGGCGAACAGATCGAAACCTTATACGAATCCTTAGAGAACATGAACATCGAGGTCATCGAGGATCTTTCTACCGATATCGACTTAAACTTCGACCCGGCAAGCGTGGAAAACGATCCGTCTTTGATGACCGACGGCATCAGCATCGATGACCCGGTCAAGGTTTATCTCAAAGAGATCGGCCGTGTACCGCTGCTTTCCAGTGAAGAAGAAAACGAACTAGCAAAACGTATGCTCGAAGGCGACGTCAGTGCAAAAAAACGTCTGTCCGAAGCTAACCTGCGTCTGGTTGTCAGCATTGCAAAACGTTATGTCGGCCGCGGCATGCAGTTTTTGGATCTGATCCAGGAAGGTAACCTCGGTCTGATCAAAGCAGTTGAGAAATTCGACTACACCAAAGGCTTCAAATTCTCTACCTACGCTACCTGGTGGATCCGTCAGGCGATCACCCGTGCGATCGCAGATCAGGCAAGAACCATCCGTATCCCGGTACATATGGTAGAAACCATCAATAAAGTCAAGAAGATCAGCAGCCAGCTGCTGCATGAGACCGGTCATGAGCCGAGTCCGGAAGAGATCGCAGACCGTCTGGGTATGGCTCCGGATAAAGTTCGTGAGATCATCCGCGTATCTCAGGAGCCGGTATCCCTCGAGACCCCGATCGGTGAGGAGGAGGACAGCCATTTGGGCGACTTCCTGCCGGACGACGATGCGCTTGCACCGGACGATGCTGCTGCAAACACCCTGCTGCGCGAACAGCTCAACAATGTTCTCTCCACCCTGACCGAGCGTGAGGAACAGGTTTTAAGAATGCGCTTCGGCCTGATCGACAACCGTCCGCATACCTTAGAGGAAGTCGGTCAGTACTTCAAGGTTACCCGTGAGCGTATCCGTCAGATCGAAGCAAAAGCGCTGCGTAAACTGCGTCACCCGAGCCGTATTAAAAAGCTGAAGGATTTCGGTTATTGATCGGAGTGCCTCAATGAAAATCACCTTAGAATCCGATTATGCGATCCGCATCGTAATGCGGCTTGCACAGCAGGAAAACCGTATGGATGCCGGTACCCTCTCACAGGAGACCGGTGTTCCGCAGCGGTTTGCATTAAAAATCCTGCGTAAACTGGTGAATGCAGATCTGCTGCGCTCGTTCAAGGGCATCAGCGGCGGCTATCAGCTCAACCATCCTGCTCATGAGATATCACTTGCCGACATCATTGAGGTGATCGAGGGGCCGTTTGCGTTCAGCCGCTGCCTGACACAAGACGACTGCTGTTCCCATCCGGACGGCGGCTGCAGCAAAGCAGAATGCAAGGTCCAGCAAGTGTTCGGTGACATTTCCCTTTTGGTCCATCAAAATCTAAAGGCCACCACTGTTGATACATTACTTTAAGGGAGATCACATTTCATGAAGATCCTACTTTATATCGCTGCAGCGGTCATCGGTTATCTGGTCGGCAGTTTAAACTTTGCTATCATCGTATGCAAACTGACCGGTAAAGATGATATCCGCAACCACGGCAGCAAAAATGCCGGTATGACCAATATGCTGCGCGTTTACGGAAAGCCGGCAGCCGTTATGACCTTTCTCGGCGACTTTCTGAAAGGTGCCGTTTCGATCCTGTTGGTACGACTGCTGTTCTTACTTTGCGGTGCAGATGAACCTGTCTGGGTAGATTACCTGACCGGCTTTACTGCAATGCTCGGTCATTCCTATCCGCTGTATTACGGTTTCCGCGGCGGCAAGGGTGTTATGATGGCCATCGGCATCATCATTCTGCTTGTACCGATCCCATCCATCCCAACCTTCCTGCTGTTCGTGCTTATTTTGGCCTGCAGCCGTATCGTATCGCTTTCTTCCATCATCGCATCGGCATCTGCCCCATTTTGGATCTGGCTGTACGGTTATCTGACCAACGACCCGAATCTTTGGACCAAGGTCTTGGGTGCTGCCTGCATGGCTTCTTTGATCGTATTCCGTCATCACAGCAATATTGCCCGTTTGATCCGCGGAGAAGAAAATACTTTCCGCTCGAAAAAATCCTAAGAAAGGAAGTTCCTTATGGAAAAACATATCGTAGTTCTCGGTGCCGGTGGCTTTGGTACCTCTCTTGCAGTTACTTTATTTCGTTGTGATTATGATGTCACGCTCTGGGGCTTTCAGCATGAACTGGATGCGATCCGCAAATACGGTGAAAACCGTAAGCTGCTCCCGGGTGTTGCGGTCGATCACGGTATCGAATTTTCTTCCGACATCAGCTGCGTCAAAGATGCTGACCTGATTTTAGTGGCAGTTCCGTCCGGTGCGGTACGTGCCGTTGCAAAACAGCTCAAAGAAGTCGTTCCGCCGGGAGTGGTTATCGCAAACGTCGGTAAAGGCTTTGAGGAGAGTACCTTAATGCGCCTCTCAGAAGTTTTACAGCAGGAATGTCCGAACAATCCGATCGTTGCTCTCTCCGGTCCGTCTCATGCAGAGGAGATCGCACGCGGTACGCCGACCACCTTGGTTGCCGCAAGCAATAACCGCGAAAGTGCGGAATTCGTACAGGATATCTTAATGACCACCAACCTGCGCATTTACGTCAGCGACGATATCATCGGCGTTGAGCTAGGCGGTGCACTGAAAAACATCATCGCACTTTGTTCCGGTATTTTGGACGGTATGGGCATGGGTGATAATGTCAAAGCAGCCTTAATGACCCGCGGTCTGGCCGAAATGGCACGTTTGGGTGTTGCAATGGGCGGACACTCCTCCACCTTTGCAGGTCTTACCGGTATGGGCGACCTGATCGTTACCTGTACCAGTATGCACTCCCGTAACCGCCGTGCCGGGATCTATATCGGTCAGGGTTTGTCCGCAGAAGAAGCAATCAAACGTATCGGTATGACCGTTGAAGGCATCAGCGCTGCAAACGCTGCATACAGTCTTGCGCAAAAATACAATGTGCAGATGCCGATCGTAGAAGAGTTGCACGAAGTTCTGCATGAAGGCAAAGCGTTAAGCGATGTTATGGTCGATCTGATGGAAAGACCGAAACGTTACGAAAACGAAAAAGTTTGGTTTGCCACACAGAATCAGTAAAATAGTAAGCCGGAGCGCAAATGCTCCGGCTTTTTCCTTGCACTGGCGTATCAAGTGTGCTATAATAAAGGTAATAATTCGATCTTTCAAGGAGATTTCCCATATGAATTTTAATTTTGACTTAAAAAAATGTCGCTGCAATTCCGACTGTGTAAAATACGATGCAGCTGTTTCCTCCGGTAAAAATCCGGATATCCTTCCGATGTGGGTCGCTGACATGGACTTCACTGTGCCGGCAGAGGTCACCTGCGCGCTGCTCGAGCGTGTTTCTCACGGCATCTACGGTTACTGCCAGCCGCCGAAAGCATACTATGAGGCGGTCAGCAACTGGTTTGCGGATGGCTTCGGCTGGAAAAACGACACCGAATGGATCGTACCGATCCCGGGCGTTGTTCATGCCATCTCGGTAGCACTCCGTGCTTATACCGAAGTAAATGATTCCGTGCTGATCTTACAGCCGGTATATCATCCGTTTGCTAACACCACCAAGGCAAACAATCGTAATCTGGTCATCAGCAATCTGGTGGAGACCGACGGAAAATACACCGTTGACTTTGCCGACTTTGAAAATAAGATCGTTGAAAACAACGTCAAACTCTTCATCCTCTGCTCGCCGCATAACCCGATCGGTCGTGTTTGGGAAGAATGGGAATTAAGAAAAATGGCAGAGATCTGCCTTGCACACGGTGTTCTTGTGATTTCGGATGAGATCCATGCAGACTTTGTATTCTCGGGTCACCGTCACACCGTATTTGCTTCTCTGTCGGACGAGATCGCACAAAACTGCATCATCTGCACCGCACCGACCAAGACCTTCAATCTCGCAGGCTTAGAGGATTCCAACATCTTTATTCCGAATCCGACGCTGCGTGAACAGTACCGTAAAGCTATGAGCATCAGCGGCGGATGTTCCTTAAACGTTATGGGTATGACCGCTGCACAGGCTGCATACACCTACGGCAGACCGTGGAAGGATGCACTTGTCGAATATCTGGAAGGCAATATTAACTATCTGCAGGAAGAGCTGCAGAAGCTGGATATGGGCATTCATTTCAGAAAACCGGAAGGTACTTATCTGTTATGGTTAGACTGCCGTGATATGGGTCTTTCCGTACCGGAGCTTGGCCGCTTCTGGGAAGAAAAAGCAAACATCTGGCTCAATGACGGCAGCATGTTCGGTGAAGCCGGTGCAGGCTTTATGCGCTTGAATATCGCAACCCAGAGAAGCAATGTTGAAGAGGCGGTAAGACGCCTTGCAAATGCAAAATAAACGGAGGCTGTTATGGAATCTCGCAAACCGAATGTCATCATCCTCTACGCAGATGATCTGGGTTACGGAGACCTTGGATGCTACGGTGCAGAGGATATCAAAACTCCAAATGTAGATGCATTGGCCAAAAGCGGTCTTTGCTTTACCGATGCATATGCGACCTCTCCGGTCTGCACCCCGTCGCGCTATTCGCTGATGACCGGTCTGTATCCGTCCAGAAGAAAAGGGGTTGCGATCTTACCGGGCGATGCGACCTGTATCATCGATCCGGGTGTATACACTCTGCCGCAGCTTTTCAAGGATAACGGTTACCGTACCTCGATTGTCGGTAAATGGCATTTGGGGCTTGGTGACGGCAGTGCACCGATCGACTGGAACAATCCGGTCAAGCACACCCCACTGGATCTGGGATTTGATGAATGTTTCATCTTCCCTGCAACCGCAGACCGTGTACCGTGCGTTTACTTTGACGGCAGAAATGTTGTAAACCTCGATCCGAACGATCCGATCACCGTATCTTATGAAGCGGAAAATCCGTTCCCTGAAGTGCCGACCGGCAGAGATCATCCGGAACTGCTCAAGATGCTGCACTCCAACGGTCATGACATGACCATTGTCAACGGTGTCGGGCGTATCGGTTATATGCGCGGCGGTAAGGATGCCCTTTGGTGCGACGAGGATCTTGCACAGACCTTCCTTACCCATGCGAAGGATTTCGTGACCGCAAATAAAGACAAGCCTTTCTTCTTATATTATGCGCTGCACCAGCCGCATGTTCCGCGTCTGCCGTCCAAACGTTTTGCAGGCGTTACAGGTTTAGGTCCGCGCGGTGATGTCATCGCTGAGATGGATTGGTGTGTCGGCGAGATCATGCAGTGCGTCAAAGACAACGGTTTACAAAACGATACCATTGTCATCTTCTCGAGTGACAACGGCCCGGTACTGGATGACGGTTATCAGGATCGCGCTGTGGAATTAAACCGTGAGCATCAGCCGACCGGTCCGCTGCGCGGCAATAAATACAGCCGTTACGAAGGCGGTATCCGCATTCCGTTTATCATCAGCCAGCCGGGTACCATCACCCCGGGCACCAGCAGCGCACTCATCAGCCAGGTAGACCTGCTCAATTCCTTTGCTTCCATGCTGGGCAATGAGCAAAAAGACATCGACAGCATGGATATGTTCGATGCATTGACCGGCAAAGACGGATTTGGACGCGAAGAAGTCTATGCAGAAGGCACCACCTCCGGCAAAGTTCTGCGCCAAGGCAAGTGGCTTTATATCGAACCGGATGCCGGCAGACCGATCCATTATGCCGAAAACGTTGAAACCGGCTGCTCTATGGATCCGCAGCTTTACAATCTCGATTACGATATCGGACAGCGCAAAAATCTTGCGTACAAATACCCGGAGAAGATCGAAGCAATGCAGCAGCGCATCAACGAGATCAAACAGAAAAACGCATAACAAAAAGGCGTATCCCATTTGGGATACGCCTTTGATCGTTCTTTTGTTATTCTGCGGAATAGGAATCGTACACCTCTTTGAGCAGATGCGGATAGTCGGTCATAATACCGTCCGCACCGATCTCGATCAGATGACGCATATCTTCCTCATCGTTGATGGTCCAGTAATGTACCGCCAGATTGTTGCGATGTGCCGCATTGGTCAGCGATTTGGTCGCTAAGTTGATACCAAGCTCCTCCATCGGAATCTGGAATACACACATCGGATCAGCGAAGAAAAGGTCGAGTTTAACAAGCTGCAGAGCAACGAAAACGGTTGCAGCATCGCTTGCCGGCGAATACATAAAGCATTCCGGAACTTCCTCTGCTGCCTGCAGACGCATGAACTCATCATAAATTTCCTCATGGAAACTTGCTACTACCACACGGTCAAATGCTTCATATTCCTCTAACAGGCGTAAGATCTCTTTGAGCGCTTTCAAGCCCAGCTCACCGGACTGTTTGACCTCAACATTGATCATATTCTCCGGGAATGCGATCAGCAATTCTTCTAAAGTGGTCGCAAGGAACACTTCCTCATCTCGTACCGAAACGCCGTCCGGATAGATAACATCGGTCGGATATTTCTCCACACCGTTTTTATCCTTAAAATGCTCACGGTCACCGTTTAAGTGATCATCGTCATCGGTCGGGTTGGTGTAGCCGAAATCGACACGCTGCTCGATCAGATCGGTATAGTTCCAATCTGCGATATAGCCGGTCACATTGGTTTTACGGTCCAAGGTGGTATCGTGCGATAAGATGATGACACCGTCTTTGGTGATGCTGACATCGGTTTCCATCATAACATTCGGATCCACACTGTAAGCATTGTAAAATGCCTCAAGCGTATTGTCCGGGAACTCCTTGTTGCCGCCGCCGTGCGCGATCAGGATCGGGAGATCACCGTCTTTTCTTGCAGCATTTTCACCCGGATAGTTATCAGAACGCGGGATCAGTGCCAGGATCGCATAAATTACAACGATCACTGCCAACACGATCGCCGTGACTTTCCAGAATTTTTTAGCTTTTGCTTTCATAGGATGTACCTCTTATCCCCTTCGTTCAAAATTCGATCTCTGCCGTATGCGGACGATGATCGGACGCAACAATGTCCGGAATATCCGCCGAAACAACCGTCAGATCCTTGCTGACAAAAATGTAATCGATCTTGCGATCCGGCACATCCGAAGGGAAGCTTAACTTTTCACCGTCAAAATATGCTGCGGTATCGTTTAATTTCTCATACAGCGGTTTTAATACCGTCGCATCCGGCAATGCATTGAAATCACCCATCAGCACACACTTCTCCTTCGTGATATGCTGCAGTACGGTATTGACCGCATTCACCTGCTCGTCCTCATTGAGACCGAAGTGGATGACCAAAACCGTTACACCGTTTTCCAAAACTGCCTTGAGCAGACATCTGGTCTCATAAAATTCCGGTCCGTTTTTCTCGATCGGATCCGGCACAGGAATGGTCTCGACCGATACAAACGGATAAGCGGACAACAAACCGTTACCATAAGGATTATTCTCGCCCACATCAATCGCTTTCGCAAAATAATAGTTTTTCAATCCGGTCAATTCGGATAGATTCTGTACCTGCGGTTCAAAACCCTCCGATACGCCGGCATCGCGCATCTCATTTAAGCCTACAATATCAGCCTGACAGCGTAAAATGGCATCTGCCATGATCGGATAATCGATCTTACCTGCAATATAATTGCGGCAATGCTGCGTGTTGAATGACATGATTTTCATTCCATCACCTCTTTCCTTTATTATACATCCACGTGTTGGAATTGTCAATAAAAAAGAACTATATCATTTCGAAGTAAAACTGTCGGTTATGCTGTTCTTGACAGTATTGATCTTCCGGTGGTATAATCAGAAAAAAGCCAAAGGAGTCACTGATGTCGCAAGCCATTCTGATTCAACCAAAATTCTCCCGCGATAAGCGGATTCTTGTCACCTCCGATATCCACGGGCACGTACGACACCTGAAAAAGCTGCTGCAAAAGGCTGCCTTTTCGGATCAGGATATCCTGATCATCGTCGGCGATTTTTTAGAAAAAGGGCCGGACAGCCTGAAAACCCTGCAATATGTCATGCAGCTTTGCAAGAGGGGCAATACCTATGCCCTGCTTGGTAATGTCGACTTAAACCGCCTCTTGACCATCCAAAATCTTTTGGATGACCCAAGCGGTGCAGCTGACTTTCTTGCTTACCTGCAAATGATGCGTGATTGGAAAGGTACGAGCCTGTTCGATGAAATGTGTCGAGAACTGGAAATACTGCCGCAAAACGAGACTGAGCTGCTGCAAAGCATCCGACCCGTCTGCGAACATTTTGCCAAGGAATTTCACTTTTTAAAAAGTCTGCCGTACGCTTTGGAAGCAGAAAATTATCTGTTTGTACACGGTGGAATCCCCTCCCCTCATACGGAAAGTACCCTATCAGCGATCGAAAATCCGCAAATGCTATTAAAATTCGATCATTTTATTACCCACGCGAGGAAAAACTGTCATCGTTTTTCGCATACCGTAGTCTGCGGCCATTGGCCGGTCTCACTTTACAGCGATACGGTCGCCCGACAAACCCCCATCTATGACCCAATCACCAACATCATTTCCATGGACGGCGGCTGCGGATTAAAGAAAGAAGGACAACTCAATCTGCTGATTTTACCATCCATCTGCTGTAAACCGGAGGAAATCCATTTTATTGCGTATGATGCGCTCCCCGTCATTACCGCATTGGATGCACAGACCGCATCCACCGATTCCGTCCATATCCATTGGGGAGATACCGCGGGAAAGGTTCTTTCTATTAATGAGGATTTGGTTTTGGTGGAACATCTGCACAGTAAACGACAGTTTCAAATGCCGAAAGAAGATTTATATAATACCCCTGAAGTACTTTCGGTAGGAGCAGCGGTCGACCTGAACGATTGGACCGACCTTATTCTAAAAGTTCAACCACATGACCGGCTTTCGGTCGTCAGAACGCTTCCCTATGGGCTACAGGTGAAAAAAGAGGGGATCACCGGGTGGTATTACGGCAAATTTATCGAAAATTTCGATAAAGATTATTTTTATTCAGGACATCTGATTGACTTTCGTAATATCACATGATACAATAAAAACAAACGGAGGTGTTTATTATGTCTATTATTGGAATGTGGATGTGGCCTTATCGCGTAAACTTATTCGGTGCGAAAGCTGTTGTTTCGCTCTGCGCACGTGCGAAGGTCACCGATATTTATTTTTTAACCAAAGGATTGAACGGTTCTACCGCTTTTCACGGCGAGGATGCTCCGCATGACAGCGAGCGTGACTTATTACAAGAACTGATCGAAGCTGCTCACGAAAAGAACATCAAGGTGCATGCATGGTTTACCTCTGCATCCGACTCGAATTACAAAAAACTGTACCCGGAAAGCGGCAGATGCCATTACGCCAACGGCAAAGACTGCGGTCTGATCTCGCTTGCGGATGAGGGTTACATCAATTATATGAAAAAGATCACCACCGATCTCTGCACACGCTATGATATCGACGGTATCCATCTGGACTATATCCGCTATAATCATATGGTATACGGCTGGAGTGAGGAAGATCTTGCACGCTATGCGGCAAACGGTGCCGATGCCGTGCGTTTAAAATCAATGGTCGCTGATGTCTATGATAATCACAATGGCGATATTACGCCGCTGCTTGATGCATACCGTGCCGGCGATAAAGATCTGATTGCATTTGCGAAAACCCGCCGTGCGGATGTATGGCATTTTGCATCCGAGATCACCAAAACCGCACGCTGTGTCAACCCGAATCTCACC
>JBGUUN010000336.1:0-2313 GCA_045133555.1 Oscillospiraceae bacterium | reverse complement strand
CAGATGACCTCGCGCTTGCACAGCGGTGCGATAAACTTCGCTAAACCGCCGGTCGCAACCACCGTCACCTTGCTGCCAAGCTCTTCTTCAATGCGCTCGATCAAACCGTCCACCATCGCAGCAGCACCGTTTAAGACACCCGAACGCATGCAGTCCACCGTGTTTAAGCCGATGACCTTCTTCGGCGGATCCAGCGAGATGCGCGGAAGCTGCGCAGTGCGTCCCGATAATGCATCCAACGAAATGCGTACACCCGGCATGATCAATCCGCCGCGGTAGTTGCCGTCTTTGTCAATGACCGAAGCCGTGGTCGCTGTGCCGAGGTCGAATACCACCGTCGGCTGCGGATATAACGCGATCGCCGCGACCGCATCCACCACAAGGTCAGAGCCAAGCTGTCCCGGATTGTCGATCAGAATATTTAAACCCGTTTTTACACCCGGACCTACCACCAGCGGGGTGTAGCCGGTTGCACGGGTGACCGCTTCTTTTAAGATGGAGTTAAGCGGCGGAACGACAGAGGAGATGATCGCACCATCCACCTCGGCTAAATCCACATGGTAAAGCTCCATGATGTTTTTGAAGCTGATCGCGTATTCGTCGGCAGTCTTGCCGGAATCGGTGGTCAGTCTGCTGATAAAATGAATGTTGTTCTCGTCTACACAGCCGATAACAATGTTGCTGTTGCCGACGTCCAATGCTAAAATCATATCTTCTCCCTCCGTGATATCTTTTTCTTTATTATATCACGAGTGCACCGCGCGGTCAAGAAGTATCGTCGGAAAATGAAAAAACACTTGCCCTTTTGGATGTTTGGGTGTAAAATAGAGATAACATGAACCTTTGTGAAAGGATGCATTCGTTATGTTTAGCCGTAAAGATCTTGTCAAACTTCTGATCCCGCTGATCATCGAACAGCTGCTCGCCGTCACCATCGGTATCGCCGATACCGTTATGATCGCAAGCTGCGGTGAGGCGGCCGTTTCCGGTATTTCTCTGGTCGATACCATCAATGTCCTGCTCATCAATGTGTTCTCCGCACTCGCGACCGGCGGTGCGGTCGTCGTTGCACAGCATCTGGGTAACCGTGATGCACACGCAGCATCACGCAGCGCCAAACAGCTGTTTTTGGCCTCTGCATTCGTAGCATCCCTGCTGGCTGTGATCGCACTTTCTGCCAATCGCCATCTGCTGGGATTGGTGTTCGGCAGCATCGAAGCGGATGTTATGGATAACGCTGTGATCTATTTTACCCTCTCGGCGATCTCTTATCCGTTTTTGGCGGTGTATAATGCCGGTGCGGCACTGTTCCGCTCGATGGGTAACTCCAAGATATCGATGTATACCTCGGTGCTGATGAATATCATCAATGTTGCCGGTAATGCCATCACCATCTACGGTCTGCATTGGGGTACTGCCGGTGCAGGTACCGCTTCGCTGCTTGCAAGAGCGGCGGGTGCGGTCATTATGTTTGTGCTGCTGCTTAAACCGGAGTACCCGGTCCATATTGAGAATCTGAAAAACTGGAAGCCGGAGTTCTCGCTGATTAAGCCGATCATGCGCATCGGTGTGCCCAACGGCTTTGAAAACGGCCTGTTCCAGCTCGGTAAGATCTTGGTGCAGAGCTTGATCGCAACCTTCGGTACCACCGCCATTACCGCGAATGCCGTTGCGGGTAATATCGCAGGCTTGGATATCATCCCGGGTGCTGCCATCGGTCTTGCAATCGTTACCGTTGTCGGTCAGTGTATCGGTGCAGGCGATAAAGAGGGCGCCAAACGCTATGCGAAGAAACTTACCATGTTGTCGATCATCTGTACAGGTGCTGTCAGTATCATCATGATCTTCGCGATCCCGCTGATCGTGCAGATCTATAATCTCTCCCCGGAGACCTCCGAGCTGACCCGCGAAATCGTGATCGCGCATAACCTGATGTGTATCTTCTTCTGGCCGATCGCATTTACTCTGCCGAATGCACTGCGTGCAGCCGGCGATGCGAAATTCACCATGACCGTTTCGATCATCACCGTCTGGACCTGCCGTATCGGTTTAAGCTTCCTGTTCGGCGATCTGCTCGGTATGGGCATTATGGGTGTCTGGATCGCAATGTTCTGTGACTGGATCGTCCGCGGTACGGCATTCATCATCCGCTTCTGCGGTAAAAAATGGTTGGAGAAGAAGGTGATCTGATGCAGGGAATCAAAGCGGTTATTTTTGATATGGACGGTGTCATTCTGGACACCGAGAAGCTTTTCTTCAAATATTGGCGCCTTGCCGCCAAGCTCCACGGCTATGAGATGAGTGAGCAGGTCG
>JBGUUN010000335.1:0-1919 GCA_045133555.1 Oscillospiraceae bacterium | reverse complement strand
CATACCGGTGCGCCGGTGGAGACCGACGGTCTGATCGTAACCGGCAGAGCTGCGGGCAATGCAAACCAGTTTGCATTTGCGCTCATTGAGCTGCTGCGCGGCAAAGAGGCTGCGGATGCGGTCAAAAACAGCGTTGTATTCTGATATGGAAGAGAAACAAAAGCTGCGTCGGATGTATCTGGCACAGCGGGCGGCATTGTCGGAAGATACCCGTGCGGATATATCTGCGCATATCTGTGATGCGCTGCTGCAAAGTGCGTGGTACAAATCTGCCGATACCGTGCTTTGCTATGCGGCAAGCGGCAGCGAGATATCGGTGGATGCGATCGCAAAAGCGGCACTCAAGGACGGCAAGACGGTTTGCTTCCCGCGCTGTCTGGATAAAAACGGATCGATGCGATTCTACACCGTACATGCGCTGTCCGATCTGACGGTCGGGATGTACGGGATCAAAGAGCCGGGAGAGCATACTGCTTTGGCGGAGCATTTTTCGTCCGATGCACTTTGCCTGATGCCGGGTCTTGCCTTTGATGCAAACGGATACCGTTTGGGCTACGGCAAGGGGTATTACGATCGTTTTCTGCAGGGATTTGCCGGGAAAAAGATCGGTATCTGCCCACAGTGCGGTTATAGTGAAATACAGCTCTGGGAATATGACAGATATGACATAGCGGCGGATGCGGTTTTGACCGAAACGGCAGAGCACGTCATCCAATCTACATAAAACGGAGGCCATTTATGAGCGAACAGAAGCATGACAAAGCGAATGTGCCGGAAAACAAAGATGCGCAGATCGAACAGCTTTTGAAGATGTTCGGTGAGGAGAAACACGAAGAAAAACCGACCGTTTCCGCAGATGCATTCTTTGCACCGGATGAGGAGTCAAAGACTTCCAAAGAAGCACTTTTTGCACCGATCGAGGAAGAAAAAAATGCATCCAAAGAAGCATCCTTTGCACCGATCGAGGAAGAACCAAAGGTATCCAAAGAGGCGTTTTTCAAACCGGTCGAGGAGAAAAAGCCGGAGGAAAAGAAAGAATTTACCGAGTTTGAGGACATCGACAGCGGCCAAAGTGATGAGGCGTTAAGTAAAGAGATCAATATCAATAAGAAAAAAGAGCCGTTCTCGGTCAATCTCGAGAACGATAAGGAATATAAAAAGATCCGCAGTTATCATAAAGTGAAACCGAAACGTCAGTATCGCCTGTTGCGCTTTTTGTTCCACTTCCTGCTTGCCGTGATCATCCTGCTGTTTGCCGCTGCACTCGGCTTTATGATCCTGCAGGGCGTTACCGATATCTTGGGTATCAATCAGGAGGATAACGAGATCATTGTTGAGATCGCACCGGGCTCGAGCCTGACCGATATCTCCGAGCAGCTGGAGGAGGAGGGCGTTATCCTTTCCGGTAAGCTGTTTAAACTGTGGGACGGCTATGCGGACATGTCGGGCGAGTACCAGTTCGGTACCTTTGTCTTAAATACCAAGATGTCCTATGAGGAGATCATGACCGAGCTCAAACAGTATAACATTGCCAAAGAGACGGTACGTGTTACCTTCCCGGAAGGCTCGACCTTACTGGAGATCTCCAAACTGCTGGAGGAAAACGGTGTCTGTGATGACGATGCGTTCCTCTCTGCCATCAATGAGACCAATTTCAGCTACAGCTTTATGCAGTATGTTTCGGAAGATGATATGAAGTACTTCAAGATGGAGGGCTTTGCATTCCCGGATACCTACGATTTCTATCTGGAGGATAACCCGGTCAGCGTAGCGCAGAAGTTCCTTTATAACCTTGAGAAGAAGTTTACCGATGATATGTATACCCGTATCGATGAGCTGGGCATCAGCTTTGAGGATTTCATGACCCTTGCGTCCATCGTACAGGCAGAGGCGATCACCAAAGAGCAGATGGAGAATGT
>JBGUUN010000334.1:0-3286 GCA_045133555.1 Oscillospiraceae bacterium | reverse complement strand
CGAGACGTTTGACAGCTCCGGCACATCCCTTGGCACATCGACCTGCACGTTTATCGCGACGGCGGTCAGCACGGTCACCGTCAGCGGCACAGTGGTCGATACCAATGACGTGACCATTGCATTGACCGGTGACAGCAGCAAGCTGATCAAGTTTTACAGCACCGCCTTGGCGACGATCACGGCATCGACCACAAACAGCGCATCGATCAGCAGCAAGACGATCAACGGTACATCGGTCAGCGCAGATCGTACGTTTGCAAACTGTGAGACGTCAAACTTTGTGTTTGCTGCAAAGGACAGCCGCGGCTACTCCAACAGTAAAACCGTTACGCCGACGATGATCCAGTATATTAAGCTGACGATCAATGCTACGATTAAGCGTGATACGCCTACAGGCAACACGGTGACACTGACTGTCAAAGGCAATTACTTTAACGGCAGCTTTGGCGCAGTGGACAACACGCTCGGGATCAATTTCCGGTATCGAGAATCCGGTGGGGGGACGTGGATCGAGGACGGCATTGAACCGACCATCAGTGGCAACAGCTACAGCGCGTCGGTCAACCTTTCCGGATTTGACTACCGTACGGAGTACGAGTTTGAGATCAACGTTGCCGACCTGCTTTCTGGTGACGTCGCTACGGTTGACGTCGTGCGAGGTCTGCCGGTGTTTGATTGGGGTAAGAATGATTTTAATTTTAATGTTCCTGTTACGGGTGTTTCATTTACCGGAACTTTCTATGGCAATATTGAATCTGCCACAAAAGCCACACAGGATGGTAATGGCAATGTTATTGCAAATACTTATCTGCCATTGACAGGCGGCACGTTGCAGGGATCACTACGAGTAGACGCAAGCACCAACAACAGAGATTTAGGTGTTAAATATACAAGCTTGCAATCCGGCAATACTGGTGCGCTGTATCTATTTGGTCATCAAACTGTCGGGCGGGGATTGTACGATTCCATTAAGGGTATGGTTATATCCGTAACGGATTCCGGCGCAACGTTTAACGGCAATGCAACAGGATGGAGTGCCTTTACGCAGGGTACGGGGTATGTAGGATTTGCTAATAACCACAAAATCTGCTTTGGGTCATTTTCGACGGGAACATATACTGCCGCGACCGCTGCCGGTTATAATTATTATGGCGATGTAACTATTTCCGTTACATTCCCAAGCGCATTTAATGGGACACCAACATTGCTGTTTCAAGTTTCGGGTGGTACAACAGGTGTTATCGATGTAGAGCCTGTAACGTGGTCAAGCACCGGTATTACCAAGATCCGTGTGCACCGCGCAAATTCAGCTACCAATTTTGCGGCTGCTACTATTCGCTACATTGCCATCTATTAAAAGGAGGGCTAAAAATGAATGTTTTGGAATTGTCTGAAGAACAATTACAAAAGTATCACATGGCGACGCTGGAACAGTTTGCTGCCGACTTTAGCGACAACGCTGACACTGAACGCCTGTACTACGAAACATTTTTGATCCGCACCGACCACGTCGTTATCCGTGCGGCGGAATCCCTGCTGATCGGTGAGCCATCCGGTATCACCGATTATCTGGAAATCGTGCAGGCGCGGAAGGCAGCGCGGCAAAGACTTAATGAGCTGGAGGTATCTGTATGATCGAAATCAAAATTGAAAAATCTACCTGTGACCACGGTGCGACGATCTTTACGGCAACGCCGGCGGAGATCAGCTTGGGCGGTCTGGATGCGTCGCAGGTGGACGAGATCCACGTCACACCGACGGAAGACTGGGCAGGCTGCACGATCCGGCTGACCATCGTACCGCACTTTGCGCCGAGGATCGCGCGCATACTGGACGATAGCGGCATCGTAAAGGTCACCAGTGATATGACCATCAAAAAATCCGGTGTAATCGTCATCGACGCACAAAACGCAGACGGTTACGCCGCTTACAGTACGGATATCCGGTACACAGCGTATGATCATCAGCGTGCGGGTACTGCATCCGGACAGCCGTCGCCGTCGGAGTATCAGCAGATGATCGCAATGGCGGCAGAGGGAATAAAAAGCGTTAATGGCGTACTGCCGGACGAAAACGGCAACATTACCATTGAAGCCATTGAGGGCGGTGGTTACGATGTGGAACAGTTGGTTCGGCACACCATTACGGAAGATGAAGCCGCATCTGCTGTGTATGTGGTGTTCGACTTACCTAAGAATTATCACGAGTATATTGTTTTGTATTATGCAACTCCAGCCCTACAATCTATAAATGGGAGTATTGGCTTTGTTGATGGTGACTACAGCGCATGGAGTAACATCTCTAGCAAGATCACGGGAAATGTAAAATCGTTTACTAGCGGGTACGTTAATGGTACTTTCCGCATCGCAGTAAGCGAAGACAGCTTACTCATCCCTATTGCGGGATATCAGGCTGCGAATACCTTAATGCAAAGTGATTCTGGTTCGAGAAATCCCGATTTTATGGGAATTAGCATGACAACTACAGCGAATGCAGCGCCTATCCAGCGAAGCGTTTTTAAAAATCGCAAAAAGATTTCTATTGGATCTTATCAAACCGGATTTTTTGGGGCTGGAAGCATCTTTGCTGTGTATGGTATTGGCGGCTATGATTTTGTGGAGGAGGGTGCTTGATGTATAAGTTTATTAACGGCGTAAAGATCGAACTGTCTGCCGAGGAAAATGCTGTCCTGGGGGCAGCGCAAAGCTGAGCTGGTCGAAAAAAGCCGCCCGCTGACCGAATCCGAGGTCACATCCATGCTTATCATCGCACAGATCAACACGCTTACGGTGGACGATAACACCGCCCTGCGGATGATAGGATATTACCCCGCGTGGACAAGCGGCACAGCTTACACAGCAGGCTACAAGGTGCAGCACGGCGGCAAGCTATGGAAGTGCCTGACCGCACATACCGCCATCGACACATGGCAACCGTCCACCGCAACCGCAAGCCTGTGGACGGAAGTCTACGAGACACACAGCGGCACAGAGGATGACCCCATCCCGTACAACGGAAACATGGCACTGGAAAACGGCAAGTATTATGTGCAGGACTATGTTGTATATCTTTGCATCAGGGATACTGTTAATCCTGTGTATAATGCGCTGGTGGATTTAAAAGGAACTTATGTGGAGGAGGTGTAATCAATGGCATACCTTAAAATAATCGGCAAATATCCGCCTTACGCGCTGATGCTGGACAAGCGTGGATTTATCAGCCGCTTGTATGGTGGCAGCCATACCGGCGTGGACAGCGTCGGTAACCAGTGGAATAATCCGGTCTG